>NZ_JAFLMX010000145.1:0-14035 GCF_017849675.1 Alteromonas sp. AO-Serp | reverse complement strand
TGGTACTTCAGTGTAATAACTTTGAAGTGATTGATCTTGGCGTAATGGTGCCAGCGGCGACAATCTTACAAACCGCTAAAGATGAAAACGTTGATATGATAGGCCTGTCGGGCCTTATTACACCTTCACTAGATGAAATGGTTCACGTTGCCAAAGAAATGGAGCGTCAGGGCTTTGATATCCCGCTGCTTATTGGTGGGGCGACTACGTCTAAAGCGCACACTGCGGTAAAAATTGAACAAAACTACCATGCGCCTGTAGCCTATGTTCCAAATGCTAGTAGAGCAGTAGGCGTATGTCAGCGCCTTCTAAACAAAACGTCCCGCGATATTTACGCGCAGGAATTGGCAAAAGAATACGATACGGTACGTGAACAGCACGCCCGCAAAAAGCCGCGCAGCAAGCCGGTGACATTAGCTCAAGCCAGAGAAAACGCTTTTAAGCCAGATTTTACGACTTTACCAGTAAAACCTGCGAGCCTGGGTGTAACACCGGTAACCGCCGATTTGGCTACGCTGCGCAACTACATTGATTGGACGCCATTTTTCTTAACCTGGTCTTTGGCAGGCAAGTACCCACGTATACTTGAAGATGAGGTGGTGGGAGAGCAGGCACAGTCATTGTTTAACGACGCCAACGCCATGCTGGATAAAATTATCGAAGAGAACAGCCTTCAGGCGAAAGGCGTTATCGGCTTGTTTCCTGCCAACCGCGTTAATGACGATGTTGAAATTTATACAGATGAGTCGAGAAACCAGATTCAAGGTGTTGCCCATCACTTGCGTCAGCAAACCCTAAAAGACAAATTCGCTAATTATTGTTTAGCAGACTTTGTAGCTGAAAAGTCGAGTGGCATAAATGATTATGTGGGCGCTTTTGCCGTCACCGGTGGTATAGGTGAAGACGAGCTTGCTGATAGCTATATTCAGACTGGCGATGACTACAACGGCATTATGGTTAAAGCGGTGGCAGACAGGCTTGCCGAAGCGTTTGCGGAATATCTGCACGAGCAAGTGCGTAAGCATTACTGGGGTTACGCCGCTGAAGAATCACTAAGTAACGAAGAACTTATTCGCGAAAAATACCAAGGCATTCGACCGGCACCAGGCTACGCCGCGTGTCCCGAGCATACTGAAAAGCAGCTTATTTGGGATTTATTGTCAGCAGAGCAGCATACAGGTATGAAGCTTACAGAAAGTTACGCCATGTGGCCGGGGGCGTCAGTATCGGGGTGGTATTTTGCTCACCCTGATGCCAAATACTTTGCTGTCGCCAAAATTCAAGCCGACCAAGTAGAGGATTACGCCACACGTAAAGGCTGGACCCTGGAAGAAGCTGAAAAGTGGTTGGGTCCAAACTTAAGTGATTAATGCTGATTAGGCAGGTAACGTGTATGCAAATCGAAAAGCCTTTTAGTCAGGCTTGTGAGAACAACAAGCGCGCCATTTTGAGCGTGCTTGAACGTAAATTTGCCAATTGCCGACAGGTATTAGAGATAGGGAGTGGAACAGGTCAGCACGCCGTATTTTTGGCTGAGCATTTGCCCCATCTTATATGGCACACAAGCGATCAACCACACTATCACGAAGGTATTGCCGCGTGGCTGAGTGATTCAAATACGCGGAATGTGAAACCTCCCATAGCATTTACCGTTGGGCAAGATGACTTTCCCAACCTCGACATAGACGGGATTTTTACGGCAAACACCGCGCATATCATGCAAAAAGAAGAGGCGAAGCTACTAATGGAATCAGTAGCGTTGCACTTACCCAAAGGGGGCGTATTCTGTCAGTATGGCCCTTTTACACATAGTGGTAAGTTTACTTCTGAAAGTAACCAAGCCTTCCATACTTCGCTTTTAGCGCGTGGTTATGGTGGCTACCGCGATATCAATGAGCTTACTGCTTGGGCAGGCGAGTTAAGCTTGCAAGAAATAATCGACATGCCCGCCAATAACCATATGCTTATTTGGCAAAAACGCTAAAGAAGTATCAAGGCTGCAGCACTTTGCTTTAAAAACAGTTAAAGCAAAGAAAGTCAGCACTCACATCAAAGGAGTAACTATGAGCTTTAAAGTAAACCATTATTTCGACAATAAAGTGAGCTCGATTGGGTTTGAATCTGCAAACGGCCCCTGCACCTCGGGCGTGATGTCGCCGGGTGAATATACATTTTCTACATCACAAAAAGAGCTAATGAAAGTGGTTGAAGGTGAGCTAGTTGTGAAGCTTCCGGGAAGTGACGAATGGCAATCATTTGCTACAGGCACCAGCTTTAATGTACCCGCCGATGCTTCTTTTGACGTAAAAGTGTCTACGCCTACCGCTTATCTTTGCTTTTACAGCTAATTCTTAAAAGCGTTTAATTCACTCTGTATTTAAACTTTCGTAGAATTGACTTTCAGAGGTTGTAAAATTTCTCCGTATATCTCAAAGTATTAGAAGTGCAAGCGAGCTTGGCTCACTTGCGCTTTTATACTAATAAAACTAAACCTGAAATGTGTGCGAATTATCAGGGCCTGTTGACCTTTGATGTACGAATTTTGGTCTAAATGGAAGCCTTTTAATCGCGAAACAGTCCTGCAAGCCTAGCGGGCTAAGTTAAAGGACTGTGACAAAGAGTAAAAGGCTTCCATAACGACCCCTTCGGGCAGCGCCTTTGTGCCATCTATACTGCGTTGAATGTTCTCGATTTAGAACCACTAAACCGTCAAACATTCGCCTTGTCTAGATGGCACACAGACCGCTGCAAAAATGTACAGCAAAGGTCAACAGGCCCTACCTAACCAATGTACAGGAGCTATAGTTAAGCTCCTGTGCGCAAGAGGAATTAACTCACCACTTAAAAAGGGTTAACCGAATACCCTTTTTGTGCCAGGCGCGCGTGGGCTGTCATGGCTGACAAATCCATTTTCACTCCGTCTATCAACGCATTTTTTTCAACGCCATGGGCAGCGGCAGACTGCCCACACACTATTACGTCTACACCTTTCTCCATCAACGCTACAAGTAGCCTTTCGTTTCCATTAGGTAAGCCCTTACGCTCTTTGAAGTTTGCAGTTTTAAGCACTTCTTCTGTGGCAGAGCCGTGAACGACAAGCGCAAGCGAAAGATTTTCCTGCTTAACGCCGTTGGCTACGTGCATATTGATAAAGCGTGCCAGTGATTCAAACTTGCGGTTTACCTCACCAGGGCTTGCCGCTTTGGCTACGTCAAACGCAACCTTGAATGTCTGATTTTCAGGAAAACTTACGCCCTCAACATGAGCATGCTTGCCGAAAGTGTCAAACACAGGGCCATAATCAAAATCTGATTTAGCTGAAGCTTGCCCGGCTACTATGAGTGCTGCTGCAAACCCCAGTGACGCGCTGCCAATCCCTTTTGTGATGCTCATTGCTAATTCCTCGAACTTTAACGCGCAGGTAGCGCTGTCTTATACACTTCAAATATCATGTCGCTAACATCTCTACCCGCATCTTGTATTTTGCTATTGGTATAGTAAAGCGCATTGTTGTAGATACTAAAGGTGTCAGCCCAATTCACCACATCACCCTTCACAAGGGTGCGAAGGTCTAGGCTTGGCGTAAGGTACTGTACTTCTTGCTTTTCCAAGTCGGCCAAATAAACATTACCTTGATGAAAAATCATGCCATCTGGTGCGCCTGTCGTCGCTACTTTTCGCACTTTTTCTGCCAACACGTCATTTGACGATTTCTCGATGTCAGATGTGTTGATGGCATACAGCGAATAACCAGACAACGCGTGAAAATATAGTGTGTCGTTTAACGTATCTAGCGCGATCCCGTCAGACTGAACAGGCATAGTAAAGGGTTTGCCCTGAATACTTAACGCATCGACTTCAGCTTTAGTGGTTTTATGGTTATCTAAAATACGATAGCTGGTATTGTCATCAAGGTTATATACCACTAAACCCGCGTGAGCCGAGTCGGTCATATAAATGCGATTCGTTTTTTCGTCTACTCGCAAGTCATTAATATACGAATCAGGATGGTAAGCGTCTTCGCTAAGTATCAAGGTCCCTTCTATCTCGTTTGAGGCTAAATCAACGACAAACAAGCGAGGTGCATCCACTACACCTTTAAACTTGGGGTTTCGGGTGTCCAATACATACAGCTTATCCTTGTGCGCAACCACTGACTGCACCGCTAAAAAGCAGTCTTTTCTTACTTCGCTTTGTGCCACACATTCATTTGTTTGGCTATTAGGGTAAGCGACAAATTCTCCGGTGTCGGTAACCTGAGCTACGGAAAAGCGAACGCCGTCACGCCAGTTGGGCGCATTCACAAATACACGACCATCATTACTTACTGTAACACCGGTAATTTGCGTGCCCTTTATGTCGCCCACTAATTCAACATTCGCGTCTGGTGAATGTTGCGCGATTGCATTTACAGAAAAAAGTGCGGCGACACTCGTGGCAAGTACCCCTTGTTTTATACGCTTTGTATTCATGTCCTTTTACCTTTAATTAGTGGCTTAGCTTGTCAGCACACACCACAAAGTGGTGCGCATTAACAAAACTGAATGGAATAAAGCATACGGTCTTATCGTGAATGTGGAACACCTTTTAGCGGCTTATCTATGCAGGCTGACGAAAATCAAGCGGTGAAACTTGCTTTACCACTTATGAGATCCAAAACACGGTATGCTCTCGTTTAAGTTAAGAGCTAACAAACTTTACTGAAAATTATGCACAGCAGTATGATGAAAAAACGTGAAACTGGTTTAATGCAAAAGGCAAAGTATTTGAAAACAGTGCTACTTTTAACAGCATGTATGGTCGTGGTTGCCGCATGCAGTAGTAGTAAGCCTCAAGTAAATATGGATGAAACACAAAACTTTGCCGATATTAAAACGTTCTATATTCAGCCTCCTCTAAACCCAATCAACGCAACGCTGGCCAATCACCTTTCCTCAGCCATTACCCAGCGCCTCATTGAGAAAGGTCTCACCCCATCTTCAGAGGAGGACGCCGATATCGCGGTGGGATACCTACCTTCCACCACCACTAAAGAGGATGGCACCACCTTGAATCTAGGGCTGGGCACCGGAAGTTACGGTCGCTCTGGCGGCATTTCATTGGGCAGCATTTTTAGCATTCCGGTTGGAGAGCAAACCACGCTTCAACAAGGGCTTCAAATTGACATGGTTAAAGATGGTACATTTGTTTACAGCGCGTCAGGAGCGGTGGAGCTGGAGTCAAAAGACAGTATCAGTATTCAAAATAAACTTGATGAACTCGTCATCAAGCTCCTTGAGCAATATCCGTCGAACAGGTAGCTCATACCTGGGTCAGCAATAAGAACCGACTTCTTCGCTAAGGGCTCGCAAGAGCCCTTACTCCATAAAAACTCTTCATAACGATGAACTTGGCGCTGATTTTGCACTTTATTTTGCATATGAATGCCTATATTAGGTCCCCCACTTTTATGCCCCACGCTATGAAGTGAGCTACACAGAGTCAGAAATGGATACCATATACAGCCACTTGTCATCTTCACCTTCACTATTCAATTACTTGGGCGACACAGCAAATGCCCAAAACGCACTTCAAGATGTTGTAGAAAAATCCAAGCAGGCTAATGCTCTCGGTGATGCGTTCAGTGCGTTTAATGGTGAACTACAGGGCAATCAAATTGACACATATCTTGAAAAAATAGAAAGCGGCGAGGCCTCACTCAACGGCAACACAATTGCAAACTACCTCGATTTTAATCGGCAAAAGCTTGCCTCGGAATTAAGTGATTTAGCGGCAAAACTTGGTATTTCAGACGATACAAAGCTAACAGTGAGTAAAGGTGAGCTGGTGATTGAAAGCAGTCAGGGCGAACAAGAGTTTGATAAAACCACGTTGCGCCTACAACAGTACCTAGAAAAGGACACCAACCTTACGTCACTTATTCAACAAACATCTCGTCTGTCTCAGTTTAAAGAATGGGGAGATGCCACGTCATTTGCATCAACACTACAAGAGAAAGGCACTGACGAAGCGACTATCCAGTCATTTTTAAAAGAAGCTCGCACGTCAGTGACGTCTGACAATACGCTGATATTCAATAAAAACGGGTTCGGCTTTTCTGCCGATGGTAAAACTGATGCGCTAATTGATGCATTTGAGAAGCAGTAAGAGCAATCTTACAAAGTGAATAAGTCTCTATTCATTACCTCCCTCTTACACGAGAGCAGATAAGTACGGAATATCACAAATTAAGAATCACTTTTTCTGTGCGAAATTAGAGGAAGTCGACGCGAAATAACGCTATGCTTGGCTGCATGATGAAGTGCAGATTGACATAATGGCAGCGCAACAGCCGCTTTCCGTTCAGCAAAACCTTACCATTAGGTTATTGCGCGTATTGCGATACAACAAAGCACGTATTGAGCGTGCACTTACGCTCATGCCTGAAAAGCACAGGCCGCTTTTTCATGTGCTTCCCTTTCTTGTACATGTTAACCACGAAGCCCTTCCAGGATATGTGGCCCCACTCACCTCGGGTGAAACCGTTCCATTTGGTATCAACAATTACTCGTTTAGACCTGATGTAGAACAAGCTTTGCAGCGCTGTTTTCCTGCACAGAGTCACTTGTTTTCAGACATTAAGCAAATTTGGCCAAGACAGCGGGCGGTTGATGCACTGGTTTTAATGGGTAGCGTGGGGACTATTGCTCAGACTGACGACTCAGACTTTGATTTTTGGGTGTGTATTGACGGTAAACGTTTTTCGACGACTGAGCTGACTTTACTTCAACAAAAGCTAACAGCCATTGAAAAATGGGCGGATAACACCTTTGGTATTGAAGTGCATTTCTTTTTATCTGAGATAGATAAAGTTAAGCAAAACGATTTTGGCGTCGCTGAAGGTGAAAGCGCGGGCTCGGCGCAAGCCATGTTTCTAAAAGCTGAGTTTTACAACACCAATATAGTAGTAGCAGGCAAAGCGCCGTTTTGGTGGCTTACTCCAGAGAAAACAACAGAGAAGCAGTATCAGGCTATTTACAATAGTTTGGAAAAAGGCGGCTCACCAGACGTAGACTGGTTCATGGACTTGGGTCACCTAGAGCGACTAGACGCAAGCGAACTTTTTGGCGCCGCCATCTGGCAATTAGGCAAAGCCATGGACTCGCCATTCAAGTCCGTATTAAAAATGGCAAAGCTTGAAGTATACCTTGCCAATATCTCTCACGGACAACCACTGTGCAACCTTTTGAAAAAGCATGTACACCGCGGTGCTGAAGCTCCAGGGCATGTTGCAGATATCGACCCCTACGCACTCATGTTTGACGAACTCATCGCTCACTACAAAGCCAATGGTCAGGCGGAAGATATTGCTGTATTGCAGCAGTGTTTATATTTGAAATGTGGGTGTACATTGAGCCACCCGCTTGTAGAAGGTGAGCAAGCGAATTTCAAACGCAAAATTATGGCCTCGTATGCAAAACAGTGGGGGTGGAGCCGCAAACTACTTGCCCACTTGGATAACCAACAAGATTGGACATTCAATGAACGTGTGCATCTGAGCCGTCGAATTCACCGCTTTTTATTAAAGTGTTACCGCCGTATCTCCAAAGAGATCAGTCATCATCAACAGGTGATGGATCAAAAAGACATGACCGTTCTGGGTCGCCGATTAAGTACCTATTACGCTAAAAAGCCGGATAAAATTGAGTTTTTGCGACGCGCTTTTGACGAAAGCCTTTACTGTGAAAAGATCACCATTGCTATGCGTCAGCTCAAAAATGGTGATGAAGTATGGTCAGCCTATGCTGGTGATTTACTGAGTAAATCGGGCATTATCGACGATTCACAAAAAGTTACTCAAGCGACTAGCGCCATTGCACTGATGGTCTGGCTTGTGTCGAGCAAAATAATAGATACAAACAGTAAGGTTTATCTCGATTACAATTACGGTGAAGTGAGCGAACTAGACTTGAACGATTTGCTTAAGCATTTGTGCAAGTATTTTCCTCCAGTCAAAGTGTCGTCACTACCGCGTAATGACTTGCTGGCGCCAGAACGCATAACCGCATGTTTTGCCATTGTGAACTTCCCCACCCTACGCCAAAAAGCCACGGTAGAGAATGTATCCATCCTTTATACGACGTCTTGGGGTGAAACCTTTTTGAGACACGGCAGCGACGTGCTGGATACGCTGTGGTACGACTTACAAGAAGTAACCCCAAAGCCGCCGTGCTATGTAATGGTGCCACGTGGAAATCAACAAGCACGAATACTCGGCGAGTTCTTAGAAGCTAACGAGCTTAATTTCACCGTTTTATACTGATACACCCAACGTAACGCTTTCAAAGAAGCGCCAAGCGTAGTACTCCATCTCACACTATCTCTCCGTTTGAAAAATATGCAGAAAAAGCTTGCGCTTTAGAATTACAAGTGTAATCTAAAAATATGGACTACAAATGTAATCAAAATAACAGACGTCGTAATTATGAGTAAAATGTCAGACAAACCCGAAATTTCAAACGCTGAATTTGAAGTGCTGGACGTACTGTGGGACGACCATCCTGCCACGTCGAACGAGGTTATTGCGCGACTTAATGACAAAAAAGACTGGCACGAAAAAACCGTCAAAACCTTGTTAGGCCGCTTGGTAAAAAAAGAAGTGTTAGGGTTTGAAAAGCAGCAGCGCCAGTATCTTTATTATCCGCTGATTGCTAAAGAAGACTATACAAAGAAAGAAACCACGAGTTTTGTTAGCCGACTGTTTAAAGGCAAGATCGCCCCTATGGTCGCCGGTTTTGCAAATCAAAACTCGTTATCTAAACAAGATGTGGACGAGCTCAAAGCCCTTATCAAGAAATGGGAAGAAAACAATGATTGATTGGATTATTGCTCAGCAGGGTATTTTGTCGCTAGCGCTTGTTTTACTCATGGTGTGCGAACACTTTTTTACTAATAAAATTGGGGCTTCGCTTGCCTATAAGCTATGGGCGCTGATACCAGCTTGCCTCATAGTCAACAACCTTCCAATGTCGCTGGTTAACATTCCATCAAATAGCTTTGCTCGCTATGTGGTTGGCGTTAAGCCCACATTAAACACCGTTGAGTTTGAAACCTGGTTTACTGTATGGGCGATTGGCGTAAGCGCAATTACAGCCTATGTCTTAGCGCATCATCTTAAAATATGGGCATCGATAGGAAAGCGCCACGCTATCCACACCAATGCCTACTATTCCAGTAAAGCTACCACACCTATGCTATTTGGTTTTATCTTGCCAAAGGTGCTTATTCCCTTCTCATTTAAAAGTGCATTTTCGATTCAACAACAAGCACTGGTATTAGAGCACGAGAATGTGCATCGCAAACATTACGATCACCTGTGGAACGCGTTAGCGCTGGTTATCGCTATTGTCTTTTGGTTCAACCCACTGGTTTGGCTTGCGCTAAAATCCTTCAGGATTAATCAAGAACTGGCTTGTGATCACGCAGTACTGAAAGACAAGACAGACAACGAAAAACTTACCTATGCAAAAGCACTCGTGCAGTGTGCCGAGCATGGTTCAGACGCCCTGCACTTTACACGCGGGCTTTACCCAACCTTTGGAGAAAAAAGGACTATGATCAAACGTTTAAACGCGATAAAGCAACCTATGCGTAACAATAAGGTACTAGCTGCAGGCGTACTTTCAATTGCCGCCATGCTCACCATCAACACGGCTTTAGCCAATGCGCCAGTAGCAGAGACAAAATCTGAAGCTAAGATTAACCAGGCATCGCCGGTTAAACGCGTTCCACCAAGCTATCCAGAAAAAGCAGCACAGCAAAATGTTGAAGGTTTCGTTGTACTCTCCTTCGATATTACTGAAACGGGCGCTACAGATAATGTAAAAGTAGTAAAATCAGTGCCTGCTGGCGTGTTTGATAAAAGCGCAAAAGTTGCCCTGAAACAATGGGAATACAAGCCTCGTATTCAAGGTGGCAAAGGCGTGAGGCAGACCGGCCTTCTGGTGCAGCTAGACTATCAACTCGGAGCCTCTCTTGATACGGCGAGTGTTGAAAAGAATGCTTCCCCTGATGTAGAGCGTATAATCGTTCCACCCAAACAGAGCAAGTAAGCCCCAAAATTATCAGAATACTAAAAGGAGCGTATCGCTCCTTTTAGTGTTTTGTCTAATTGACTTAGTTCCTGCCTACTGCACACTACCACTCGATCACCCAAGTCTCTTACAAAATGTAAAGTGCCTTTACAATTTCTATAGAGAATTTACGACCTCACTACGTTAGAATGTGAGTATTTACACACCTGAAAACTTCTAATTTATGGAAGGTTTAAATAGTCGATAGCGCAATTGCTATGGTTATTTTCAATCAAGTTACTCCAGACGGGCTTTCGCTGCTGGTGTACAAAAAGGAAATCTATAATGAATCGTATCGTTTTAGCACCTACAGTGCTTGCCCTTACTTTTTTTACTACTTGTGCTAATGCCAATATTGATCAGCTTAAAGGTCTGTTAGGCGGTAAGAAAGCGGAATCGACAGTTACTTCCAGTAGCCTAACTGAAATGGCAACCAGCGCAGCATCTAATATCGACTTGGCTAGCTTAGTGAGTTCAGTTGCAGGTAACCTTAACGTGTCTGAAAACCAATCGGAAGGTGGCATAGCGTCAATTATGAACTATGTAGAAGGCAACCTTTCAGGCGCTGATTACGCCCAGTTGGCAAACAGCATTCCAGGTATTGATGCCCTGCTTGAAGATGTTCCCTCTCTTAGTGGTAACTCAGCAGCAAGCTCAAGCTCTTCACTATCAGGCTTACTCAATAAGGCCTCTGAGTACAGCTCTACACTTAAATCGGTAAACGACTTAAAGCAACAATTTGAAGCGCTAGGCCTTTCAACCGATATGATTGCCAGCTTTGTCACTCAAATCAGCTCGTATTTAAATGTAAATGCAGATGAAGAAACACAGGCGTTGTTTAAATCTGGCCTAGATAATTTGCTAACCGCTCTGTAACCTGTCTAAGGCGTATTAATTCTCTTCTACAATCCAAATTAATACGCTTTAACTTTTTTGCAGGGGCTTTTAGCTTGGTGAAATAGCAACTCCTGTTTATCTTTTTACATTCAAATACACAGCCTAATCGCCTATGCAAAATGCAATGTCTCGGTTTTCTACGAAGCCCAAATGGTTTCGACTATCCACTTATCTTGTTCTCATCTACCTTACTTACGCGCTTCTTATCGGCGTAGTTACGCCTGCGGTGTTAAAGGCAAAGTTACCCAACATAGTAAAAGAAAACATTGGAAGAGATGCTGCTGTTGAAGATATTGCGATCAACCCTTTCTTGCTAAAGATAGAAGTGACTAATTTTGTTATCTATCCAAATATACACTCTTCAAATGAAAGCGAAGATAACGTCGTAATCCAGAACCAAGAAAATCATTTTTTTAGCGTAGGCAATGTTTCACTGGACGTTGGATTCTGGCAATCACTTTTCACCTTCACTCCTGCCGTTGAATCGCTAACCATAGACGAACCTTTTGTTTCAATTGCACGTTTAAGCGAAAGTGAAGACACACAAATCTTCAACTTCTCTGACATTCTTACCCACGTAGAGAAACGCAGTACAAAAGCATCTGAAGAGCCTAATGACACTAGCGAAGGGCAAATTCCCCGAATTACGTTACGTGATTTTGCACTTAACGAAGGGCGAGTGGTTATTGAAGACAAGGTGACCAACACCCTACTTGATTACCCAGAATTGAGCGTTGACTTGCAAGATTTGGATACTCACGCTTTGATCAGTTCAAGCAGTGTTGGCAACAAAAACGCTAACCCTAAAAGCGATAAAAGTGAGAGTGCTCAGTCAAAAGGTAAGTTAGCGTTCAACCAATATCAATTTAACTTGCTCACCGCAGAGAAAGGTAACATCGCCATTGATGGCGAGTTTCAATTATCTCCACTAAAAGTTACGACAGACATCACGATAAACGATGTAGCGCTTACGCCGCTTTGGTCACTTTCGAAAGATTTGATAGAAGCAGATTTAGTAGACGGCAAGGTTAACTTAAGCTTACATGCTGAAGTTTTTGAACAAGATACAGCCTTCCAGTTTATTCTGGAGCGTGGCGAATTTGCTGTTAACAACCTTGTGTTTAACGCTGGTTCTTCGCCTGCCACAACAGGCACCGCCAAGAGTTCGCAGGAGATCATTGCCATACCCGCGTTTGCCATACACGATATAAACGTAAACGCATTAGAACAGCAAGTTAGCATTGCTGAAGTTGCTTTTGACAACGTTCGAGTGTCGGGCGTATTTGACAAGTCAGGGCTTGATTTACAGCGTCTGTTTACCCCAAAAAGCCCAGCGGCAGATGCTACATCAGCTAACGCTAACCCCAGCGCAGCGCAAGAAGGAAATAGCGCAGCGCAAGAAGGAAATAACGCAGCGCATATAGGTAATAGCGCAGCGCATACAAGTAATAGCACAGCGCGAAAGGGAAATAGTGAAACAGAAAATGAGGATGTTTCTAACGTAGCAACCGACAGCACAGAAGAACTAGCACATGACACTTCGTGGTATGTTGAGCTTCACCAATTTGCATTTAATGACGGTAGCATTGACCTTTTAGAGCGTAGCGTAAGTGACGGTACTTACTACCGCATCAGCAACCTCAATATTAAAAGCGGAAAAGTCACTACTGACTTCTCTAAACCTATTTCCTACACCACCAGTTTACATGTCTCTGCCGACCCACAGACGTTTAGCGACACATCCAAAGGTGCACTAAGCAGTAGCGGCAGCGTAGTTATTGCAGAACAAACTGTGCAGGGTAAAGCAGCGATTGAGCAACTGGTGCTAAGTCAGTTCCAGCAGTACGTTTCCCACCACGCAAATGTGACCCTTGAAGAAGGGCTATTTAATTTAAACGTTGAGTTTGATGGGGCATTTATGAACGCCGCTGATAAAGAAAATATCGACTCACTAAACGTTAAGGCGAGTACTAGCATTAATAATTTAAGCGTACTGGATGACGCCAGCTCTCCCCTACTACAGTGGCAGTCCTTAAATGTAGGCAACATCGAATTTGACCACGCATCGAACAAGCTAAGCGTAGACAACATTCACCTACAAGCGCCATTTGCACGACTTATTATTGATGAAGCTAAACAGACCAATGTGAGTAAGCTGATTGTCGCTTCATCAGACAAGTCCGCTAACAGTGAAAGTGCCAGCGAAACTGGCAGCGCAACCACGTCGAAAGCATCAAACGCAAACGTGCATGCAAGCACTACAGCTGAGCCTTCACAAGCCAACGAATTGGCCATTGCCGTTAACACCATATCAATAGAAAACGGCAAAGCGTATTTTGCTGACCATTCACTAACGCCCAAATTTGCGTCTGCTATAGAAAGTTTAAATGGCAAAGTATTGGGAATTGACTCTCGCTCAACTTCCCCTGCCAATGTTGATATCACCGGAAAGATAGACAACTATGCTCCGGTCAAACTAGCAGGCACTATTCACCCATTAAAAGATGATATAGACCTTGATTTAGATTTTTCAGTCAAAGGCGCTGAACTCACTTCAGTTAACCCTTACTCAGGCACCTACATGGGCTACTACATTGACAAAGGCTTGCTGTCATTGGCTGTGCAATACAAACTAAACGGTAAGGCATTGGAAGGTAAGAATCATGTTGTTATTGACCAATTAACGTTGGGCAAGAAGTCGAACTCTGATCAGGCATTAAGCTTACCGCTTGGGCTTGCCATTGCGTTATTAGAAGACAGAAACGGCGTTATCGATTTGGGTTTGGATGTGTCTGGCGATATCGATAGTCCGGACTTCAGTTTCGGCTCCATTATCCTCAATGCTATTGGCAATATTATTACCAAAGCTGTTACTGCACCGTTTTCGCTACTTGCGAACCTGGTTGGCAGTGACGACGAACTCGACAACGTTGAGTTTGGGTTTGGAGAGCATTCGCTAAATGCGGACGCTCAAGAAAAACTGAATACCCTTGCCAAAGCACTTAAAAAACGTCCAGGACTTAGGG
>NZ_JAFLMX010000288.1:0-7413 GCF_017849675.1 Alteromonas sp. AO-Serp | reverse complement strand
TCGGCATACAAACGTAATCGCTTCATTTGCGCTACGCTTAAACTTGACGTATCGCTTTGTGCCGTCAGCCCCAGTTTAATTACCGGGTCTAAACTTGGGTTAAAACGAAGGAGTCTTGGCTTTTCTATATCAAGGGGAAGTTGTAAAACATCGAGTTTTTCGCGCACTTCTAAGCTCGCGAAATCCATGTCAGTACCCCATGCAAATGAAAGCACTACGTCAGACTGGCCTGCGCGCGATGTGGACGTAACTTTACGTACGCCTTTTACTACGCCAATGGCTTCTTCAATGGGTTTTGAAACCAGTTGCTCGACTTCGCCTGGCGCTGCACCGTCGTAGTCAGTACGAATGGTGAGAGTAGGGTAAGATAAGTCAGGCAGTAGGTTAACCGACAGTCTGCCTAACGACACCATACCAAATAGCAATACCGCAAAAGTGAACATACTAACGGCAACAGGGCGCTTTACAGCAATATCTACAATACGCATTGTGTGAGTTCCTTGTTGGGCCGAATTAGCTGTTAACTACTTCAACAGGGGCGCTGTCTTTCAAGTTTTGGTGGCCTGCGGTAACCACTTCTTCATTACCGTTTAAACCATTAATAACTTCAATGACTTCGTTGTTTTCGAAACCTGTAGAAATATCAACTTTTTTAACTTTGCCGTTGTCGACAACGAATACACTATGATTATTATCGATGGTAACTAGCGCTCTACGAGGCAACAACGTGGCGTTAGCATGTGTTGCGTACTCAAGTGACACATCGGTAAACATGCCGGCTTTAAGTTTGTTATCTTCGTTAGGTACTTTTAAGGTTACTTTGAACGTGCCGGTGGTCGCATCGATGACCGGGCTTATACGTTCAACACTCGCGGTGATACTTCTGTCGCCTAAAGCCGCCACGGTAAGCATTGCACCTTGTCCAATCACTACGTTAGGTAGCTCATTTTCAGGCAGATACACAATGCCTTGAAGATTACGTTGCTGAACGATATGGAACATTCTCTCCCGTTGGAACGATTCAGTCAGGTTGCCCACTTTGGCATTCCTTTCTGCAATGTATCCATCAATCGGTGCTGTGATCGTTGCTTCTTTCAAATCAAGTTCAGCCAAGCGTACAGACGCTTTTGCTGATTCAAATTGCGAAGTGAGCTTGTCGTAAGTGTCATCGCTGATAAGCTTTTTGGAATAGACTTTGTTGACCTTTTCTAGTTCGCTTTCAATACCAGCTAAATCAGCCAAAGCTTTTGATAAGTTCAGCTCGTAGCGGCGTTTATCAAGCTGTGCCAGTACCTGGCCTTTTTCAACATAATCACCTTCTTCTACGAAGATTTCTTCGATAATTCCAGACGCTCGCGCAACCACAAATGCTTCTTCACGGGCTTCTAAAATAGCGGTTGTATCGTAAGTGGACGTAATGTCGCCAGTAACAATGGTTTGGGTTTCAACGGGAATAGCAAAAACGGTTTCTTCAACTTCGGTGGCGTTGGCTTGGTCATTAATGGCATCAGCATCAGAACATGCTGTCATCGAGAGAGAGAGGGCAACAATACCGCTTCCAACAAGTAATTTGAGTGATGTTGGCGAAAACGGTAATAAAGAATGTGATGGTGAAAAAGAGGTGTTGCTGTGCGTTGTAGTTTCCATGGTCAATAACCCTAACGTAGTTGTCGTTATATAATAATGACCATATACAGCAGCTAATATGCCAAAGATGTTAACTAATGTTAATTGTTAATAATATCAATCACTTATGAGTGTAACAAACAGTTTCAACGAAAAAGCCAACCCAAGTGGTTGGCCTTTTCTACTAATGCTTAGCGAGAATCGCTAAAAAGAGGCTGGTTCTACTATAGTTTATTAAACCAAAGTATAGCTTGTAGTGATCTCAACATTACCCGTTAGCATTAGCATGACGGAACAGTATTTTTCTGCAGAAAGCTGCACAGCGCGAGCAAGGGCCTTTTCACTAATGCCTTCACCTGACACTGTGTAATGCGCGTGAATTTTAGTAAATACACGAGGCGGCTCTTCAGCGCGTTCAGCTTCTAATTCACAGTTACAGGCTTCAATGTTAAAGCGCCCTTTTTTAAGAATATCTACCACGTCAATACTTGAACATGCACCAACTGCCAACAGCACTGATTCCATCGGAGATACAGCCTTACCGCTGCCGTCCATCACCGTTTTGTAACCGCTGTCGGTAGTTCCTGTAAAAGTTAAATCTTGATCCCAAGAAACACGTGCTTTCATTGTTTGTCCTAATGTCATAAAAATAAAAAAGGAAGCTGCAAGACAGGCCAGTTTAGCGCTTCAATGCAGCTGTGACATGTGCGTTTATTTGTTAAGGCGAACTGCATCTGGGCTAAGCGTGATTTTCTTTTGCTTATATAACGCCCCTAACGCTTTTTTATACGCCGCTTTACTCACGTTAAAATGAGAGTAAATGGCTTCTGGCGCACTCTTATCTGTTAGCGTAGAAATGCCACCGTGGGCTTCTAAGTCATCTAAAATGGCTTGTTGAAGTGCATCACGGCCACCTTTGTCTACGCGCTGAAGGGCTACATCCACCTTGCCGTCGTCACGAATTGCTTTAATTACCCCTTCAGTAGCTTGCCCGACTTTAAGTGGCTTAAAGGCATCGCTATGGAAAATAAGACCTAAGCTTTTTTCATTGATAACTACCTTAAAACCTAAATCAGTTTTGGCATAAACCAAGCATTGCACTGTGTCGCCCTCGTTGAGATAGGCACTACTTTCCTTTAGAAAATAGTGAAGCTTGGTAGCACCTAAAATACGCTGGGTTTTATCATCAAAAAAGGTGTGAACAACATAGTACATACCTGGATTAACAGGTTGGGCTTGGTAGTCGTTGGGCATTAAAAGGTCGTTGTCTAAACCCCAGTCGAAAAATGCACCAAAGTTAGTGGCAGATACCGCTTTAAGTACCTTAGTTTCACCAACTTGAATCAAAGGTTTCTTCATGGTGGCATAGAGATCGCCGCGCTGATCTGTGGCTACAAATACGTCTATCTGTTGTCCTTCTGCGAGGGAAGTTTCTACTTCGTCAATCGCAAGGGTCACAGTTTGCAGCTCTTCAGCATCATCTATTTCTATTACGCAGTCGTTTTCGTCGTTGTTTACGACAAGTGGCGCTAAAGCGTAGCCAAAAGGGTATTGGGCTACCACGCGTAATGTATTAATTTTTCCAATATTTATCATCAGCACTGACTTTTTAAAAAGAACAGGTAACATGATACTGGAATGAACGTAAGAGCTAAACCATTATGAAGTTAAATTGCGATTTAGGTGAGAGTTTTGGCGCGTGGTCAATGCCGGTGGAATCGGCCATTATGGCAGAAATTGATCAGGCCAACATTGCGTGTGGTTTTCACGCTGGTGACCCATTAGTGATGAAGCAGGCTATTCGGTTAGCCAAACAACATGATGTGGTCATAGGTGCCCATCCAGCCTATCCAGACTTACAGGGATTTGGTCGCAGAAGTATGGCGATTGCCGCTGATGAACTCAGCGCTATGATCCAATATCAAGTGAGTGCATTGAGTGGAATGGCAAAGGTTTGCGGGGCCAACGTAAGCTATGTGAAACCTCATGGTGCGCTTTACAATGACATGATGAAAGATACAGCTGTCATGCGCACGGTAATGCAAAGCATAGCTGAAATAAATATGCAGTCGTTAAATTCGCCCCTCGCGCTAATGGTACAGGCTACGTCGCAAAATGCAGCGCTTAAAGACGCTGCGCAAGAGTGGGGGCTGCCGTTGTATTTTGAAGCGTTTTCAGACAGGCGTTATACCGATGAAGGTTTACTGCAATCTCGCTTGATCGAAGGTGCCGTGTTAAGCGAGAGCGACGCATTGCTTCAAGCTAAACAACTTATATCATCGGGAACAGTAACGACAGCTTCGGGAGCAACACTTGCAATAGAAGCGGATTCTCTGTGTGTACATGGCGATACTAAAGGGGCGGTGAATATTGCAAAGAAAATCAGAACATTTCTATAAACCTGCCTCATAAAAAACACATTTTACAAGAACAATACAAGAGGCTGTTACCCATTGTTGTGCTGAGAGTGGTATATCTAAAACTAAGTACTCAGAACCAAGCACTGACAGCCGTTTAAATAACAAGGACAGTAGATGCAAGCTTTCGGTCGCATTAAGCGAATAGTTACAGCAAGTGCAGACGCCATTATTTTGTACTTTGATGGCGCAAACCTGGACGACGCGAATAATGCCTGTCATCACATGCTGGCAGCGATAGATAGCAAAAAGGGAAGCGATTCGTGGGCTTGGCTGCGTGAGTGTGTGCCTTCCTATGACAGCCTGTTGATTATTTTTGATATGGCATTAATTGATAGCCACGGTGTATACCGTGCCATAAGTAATCTAAGCGCTGAAGACATGAGCCTGCAATCATTCTCTTTGCAAGCAAAAGAGAATAAAAGTAGCGCCGTGATTGAAATTCCTGTTTGGTACGGTGCGCCTAATGCAAGTGATTTAAGTGTAGTGAGTAAGAAAACGTCACTGTCTATTGAAGAGATTATCGAATTGCACACTAGCACGACTTATAAAGTATACGCAGTGGGTTTTTCTCCGGGCTTTGCCTATATGGGTGATATTCCAGAAGCGCTCAAATGTGCGCGACTAGGCACACCGCGCAAACGGGTACCTAAAGGTGCGGTTGCAATTGCTGACAGGCAAACTGCTGTTTACCCCAGTGAATCACCTGGAGGATGGAATTTATTGGGGCTTACGGCGTTCGACATGCTCATTCATAAAAATGAGCAAAGTGAAGCGCGGTTAAAAGCAGGTGATGTGGTTAGGTTTGTTTCAGTTACTGAACAGGAATATAGAGCAGGATTGCAGGTTGAGCGATGAGAATTGAAGTACTCAGTAAAGGATTGTTTAGCCTTATCATAGATAACGGACGGGTAGGGCGACAACGGGATGGATTTTGTGAATCAGGCCCTATGGATAGTAACGCCTATGATTGGGCCAATTTTCTAGCCTTCAATTTAGACGGTACGCCATGCTTCGAAGCGATTGGTGAAATGCGATTACGGGTTGATGAAGATTGTATTATTGCTGTGACTGGCAGGGAACCGTCACTCGACGTAGATGGAAACGCTAAAGCAACATACCAGAGCCAACATGTACCGGCAGGCGCAACTATTACGTTTGGCAGCGCTCTACTTGGTAGCAAAGCCTATTTGGCAATAGGTGGAAATTGGCATGTGCCAAAAGCGGTAGGGAGTGCATGTACGGTAGTACGCGAACAACTTGGTGGGTTGGATGGTAAGGGATGCGCGTTAAAAGATGGCGATTGCATCGACATTTCAGCTAACAGCAGAATTAAAAGCACCGCTAGAATGCGCACTCTCTCGCGGCAGCACATAGACAACTATGGTTTTTTAGAGTCTATTCGGGTTATTCCCGGGTATCAGTTTTCGAGTTTTAGCGCTGTTGCTTTACGCACGTTTGAAACAAGCAGCTATACGGTTTCATCGGCTATCGATCGCATGGGCTTTAGGTTGACCGGTGAATCAGTTACAGCCGATATAGAAAACATGCGCTCAGAGGCAATTCATTTAGGTGCAATTCAAGTTCCCGGCGATGGGCAGCCTATTGTAATGATGCGCGACAGACAAACATTAGGGGGTTATCCAAAACTTGGCTGTGTAAGCCCCTGTGATATAAGTCGCTTGGCCCAAGCCGTGCCAGGCGAAAAAGTGAATTTTGTTTTTCAACATGAAGAAGAAGCAAGGGCAGACTGGCTACTGATGACAAGTAGGCGTCGCCGACTACAAGGAGAAATATTGTGACGATTGCGTTTCTAAACGGTGAGTATATGCCTCTTTCTGAGGCTAAAATTTCTCCGATGGACAGAGGCTTCCTTTTTGGTGATGGTATTTATGAAGTCATTCCAACGTATTCTGGTAGCGCAGTAGGCTTCAAGGGGCACACATCGCGTATGGCGCAAGGCCTTAAAGCTATTGAAATCGCTAACCCTTATTCAGCAGAAGAATGGCAAGACATTTTGTCCAGCTTGGTCGAAAAAAACAAAGCGTTTATAGAAAGCGGAAACATTGGTGTTTATTTCCACGTAAGCCGTGGCACCGATACAAAACGTTTTCATGCATACCCTAAGAATATAGCACCCACTGTATTCGGGTTTGCTTTTGAAATAGCGCCACCACAGCCTACAGCAAAATCTGAAGCAAGGCCTTTCAAAGTTGCGCTTCAACAGGATAAAAGGTGGCAACGCTGCCATATCAAATCCACATCCTTGTTAGGCAATGTAATGCACTACCAAGCAGGTGTTGACGCAGGCGTTAACGAAACTATTTTGTACAACAGCGAAGGTATGATAACCGAGGCAAGTTCATGCAACGTGTTTATGGTGAAAGACGGATGTATATCTACGCCCCCCTTAAACCATGAACTTCTTCCCGGTATTACTCGCGCCATTGCAATTGAAGCATTTAAACAGGCAGGCTTGGTTGTTACTGAAACTTGGTTTAGCAAAGATGAGTTGCTGGAGGCAGATGAAGTATGGTTAACCTCTTCAAGCAAAGAAGTTGCCCCGGTAGTTGAAGTAGACGGGAAACCTATTGGCACAGGGGAAGTGGGTGACGTGTGGGAGAAAGCAATTAAGGCTTACCACGCATATAAGTTTAAAGCGTAACGAAAAAAGGCCCGCTTAAAGCGGGCCTTTTGCTAGAATAAAACTGTTAGTTATTCAGGTAAGTTGTCGCAGTTACCGTCTGTACACTCACCGTATAAGTAAAGGCTGTGATGCGTTAGCTTCATCTTGTGTTGCTTTGCAATCATCTCTTGGCGTTCTTCGATAATGTCATCTTCAAACTCAATGACCTTGCCACACTTCAAACACACAAGGTGGTCGTGGTGATCTTTGTGACTGATTTCAAATACAGATTTTCCACCTTCGAAATGGTGGCGATTAAGAATGCCTGCATCATCAAATTGGTTTAACACGCGGTACACGGTAGCAAGACCAATTTCTTCACCCTGTTCGATAAGGATTTTGTAAACGTCTTCAGCGCTGATGTGTTGGTTTTCTGGCTCTTGCAGAATTTGTAAAATTTTAAGGCGAGGCAGAGTGACTTTTAGCCCTGCTTTTTTCAATTCTTTATTTTGATCCATTACAACCTACTAAGAACGAGTGAATAAGTATTTGGTGGTTATTATAGGTAAGTTGAAACAATTTAAAAGCAAAACCGTGGAAACTTTGTTTTCTCGCTGAAAATTTACGCATTGTGCAATGTTTTTAAAAATTGTGACATGGACACAGGCCGCGTGGCGTCTGGCCTGACCAGGTTGTAAGTGCCAGATTTATCTACTAAATGTGTAAAATAAATAAAACTTTTGA
>NZ_JAFLMX010000071.1:0-16371 GCF_017849675.1 Alteromonas sp. AO-Serp | reverse complement strand
TTAATCGAACAGCAGATGCGCTTGAGCGCCACATGGCTGAGCTTATCGCTATCTGTATGCGTGAAGCCGGTAAAGTAGCGCAAGACAGTATTGATGAAGTGCGTGAAGCCGTTGATTTCTGTCGCTACTACGCGGCGCGTGCAGAAGAGCTTGCTGAAGATCAACGCTTACTTCCTCGTGGTGTTGTGCTTTGTATTAGCCCGTGGAACTTCCCACTAGCCATCTTCTTAGGCCAAGTGGCAGCGGCACTTGTAACAGGTAACACGGTTATTGCTAAGCCTGCTGAACAAACCAGCATTATTGCGCAGCGAGCGGTAGATATTATGCACTCGGTAGGCCTGCCAGAAGATGCATTGAAACTTATCGTATCGCCAGGTAAAGAAGTGGGCGAAACCCTTCTGCCAGACGAGCGCATTAAAGCGGTAATGTTCACAGGTTCAACGCAAACCGGTACGTTAATTTCCCAAGTACTTGCAGAACGTGGTGGCGAACAGGTGCCATTGATTGCAGAGACCGGCGGTCAAAACTGTATGATTGTTGATTCAACTGCACTGCCAGAGCAGGTAGTTGATGACGTGATCCACTCTGGTTTCCAAAGTGCCGGTCAGCGCTGTTCAGCGCTTCGCGTATTGTTCGTTCAAGACGAAATTGCTGATGACCTTATCGAAATGCTAACCGGCGCCATGAAAGAGCTTACCGTTGGTGACCCAACGCAGCTTGCTACCGATGTGGGCCCTGTTATTGACGAGAAGGCACTTAAGAGCCTGACCGATCACCAAGAGTATATGGAAGATAAAGCTAAGCTGCTTTATCGCAATGAAATGCCAGCAGGCTTTGAAAACGGTACTTTCTTTGCACCGACCTTGTATGAAATCAAGAACATCGATGTGCTTGAAAAAGAAGTGTTCGGCCCTGTGGTGCATATTGTTCGCTTTAAGTCGAAAGACCTTGATAGTGTGCTAGAGCAAATCAATGGTACAGGTTACGGCCTAACTATGGGCATTCACTCGCGTATTGAAGAGCGTGCTAACGAACTAGCAGCGAAGAGCCGCGCGGGTAACGTGTACATTAACCGCAACATGATTGGCGCTATTGTTGGCGTTCAGCCTTTCGGTGGACGTGGATTGTCTGGCACAGGTCCAAAAGCGGGTGGTCCTAACTATCTGCCTCGTTTAATGATGGAACGTGCCACACCTAAGCCTTCGCACATTGATGATGTAGACGGTACTGATGCAGCGCTTGTCGGTGATGAAAAGATTGCCGAGCGTGCGCACGTAATGATGGATAAAGCGAAAGCGGTAGAAGTGCAGTGGCGTCATACGCCGTTGAATGACCGTATTTCTATGGTACGTCAGCTTCTGGCAAAAATTGCGAAAGTAGACATTGTTGACGAGCTTGCTGACGACTTGAACCGCACGCTTGCGACGGCGCGTCAGCAGCTAACCAGCGTTGAGCGCAAGCTTGCCAAGCCACAAACTTTGCCGGGCCCAACAGGTGAATCTAACAAGCTTTACTTAGAGCCTCGCGGAATCTTGGTGTGTTTCGCCGATAAAGAAGTAACCTTCGAATACTGGTTGCTGTCTATTGTGACCGCGCTATCAACAGGTAACCCGGTAGTATCAGTTGTGTCTGAAATTTTCTACGAAGAAGCTGTGGAAATTCAAAACAAGTTTGAATCAACTGGCGCACCAAAAGGATTATTCCAAGTAGCACGTCTTGCACACCTAGACACCTTGCTAATGGACGAAGACTTGTCGGGCGTAGTGGTAGATTCAGGTACTGATCGTACTGCGCGTATTACAGCAATGCTGTCATCTCGCGAAGGCGCTATTTTGCCAGTTATCACAGCGGAATATAACGATAACCTTATTCAGCGTTTGATGACCGAAAAAACCATCAGTATTGATACAACGGCATCAGGTGGTAACACATCGTTGATGACCCTAGTTGAAGATGATGAATAAGCGGTAATACTTGCGGTAAATACCGACTTGGCAAGATAGCGATTTAATTGAGAGCTATCTTCACAACATGTCATTCAAAGGCCAGCGCTAAGCTGGCCTTTTTAATACTTTATTCTTACCTTTCTCATTTATTTCTAATTCCTTGCTCTTTCCTTAACCGGACCTTAACCCTGCGTTTGAAATACTCGTGTCAGTTAATTTAAAAAAGCTGCGCATAGACCTTCGAAAGTAAGCTGTGCGCCAAATAATAGGCACAAGTCATGGGCAAGATAAAACTGACGGTAAATAGCATTACCCTTTGCATTTTGCTGTCTGCATGCACAAGTACTGATGACAGAGCGTTGAGCGAATCGGCATCGTCGTCAACGGGTAACAACGTTGTGTGGCAGTCTCAAGCACGGCAACAAGAATCAACACAAACCTTGCTGCTGAATTCGGACACGAGGTTAACCGATGTAATTGATATCAGAGAATTACCTCACTTAGCCGGTTTCATTGATGAAGCCTTGTCTTCTAATGCTAGTCTGCAGCAGTCGTTAATAACGCTTAGAAAAGCACAAGTAGCCATAGATAGTGCAAAAGCGGATAGGAACCTTAATGTTGACGCGAGCTTCTCTGCGTCAAAAAGTGAAACCACCAATAGCAGTGCATCTACCAGCTCAAATACCAACTCCAGTACGAGCTCTAGTTCGAGCAGTCCGAGCTACAGCGCGAGCATGAATGTCAGTTGGGAGCTGGACCTATGGCAAAAAATCAGCGATGGAATAAGTGCAGCAAACTTAGATGCAGCAAGTGCCAGAGCCAGCTATCAGTCTGCCAGAGATTCTCTGGTCGCTAACGTAGTAAGAAGCTATATCGACGTACTCACTCAGCAGCAATTACTGAATATTGAGCAGTCTCGGTTAACAGTACTAGAAAATAACGAAGCCGTTATTTTAAAGCGCTATAGCACCGGGCTAGGAAGCCTAGACGATTTAGATACTGCGCGTACAAGCAGTGCAAATACTCGCGCTACTATTGCCCAATATGAAAATGCACTTTTAACAGCAAAGCGCACCTTGGCCGTACTCTTAGGCAGGCAAAACCAATCGCTAAACGAGCTCAACACTCAAGTTAATTTTCCCGACGTGTTATTGCCGCTAACAACTTTGCCGAAACAGGATCTGGCACGTAGACCCGATCTTCAGGCGGCCTTTTATGCGTTAAAAGCAACAGAGTTTGAAGTCGATGTGGCCTACAAAGCCCTGTTGCCAAGCATTAGCTTGTCTGCATCACTTTCTGATAATGACTCTACACCTTCACAAGCTTTGTTTACTAACCCTTTATGGAGTTTGCTTGGGCAGATGACCGCGCCACTGTTTCAGGGGGGCGCTTTAAGGGCGCAAATTGAAGATGCAAAGCTAACCTCAGCCAATGCCTGGTGGCAGTATCGCGAAACGTTATTAACGGCGGTACAGGAAACCCAAAATGCGCTGGATAGCGAAACCGCGTTGAGTGCTCGAATTAGCCACACCAACGTGGCGTTAGCGAATGCAGAGCGCAGCGTCTCTACCATTGAAGGTCAATATCGACAGGGCCTTGCTGACATCTTGGACTTACTTTCAGTATATGAAACGCGCTTTAACTTACAAGCTCAGGCAGTTGAGCTGCACGCCCAGAAATTACAAAACCGAATTGACTTAGGCCTAGCCCTTGGCCTTGGAGTGTCACAATGAGAAACAAACGAATTATTGTAACCTTACTCGCCGCTGCAAGTATTGCGCTAGCGGTTATGTATACCATGACGAATATGGGCGCCCAACATCCCGGCGCAAAACCGCAGGCCGAATCAAAGCCAACGTCTCCCGCTATTTCCGCGATTGCCGAGCAACCACAAAATGCCGCTCAGGCAAAGAGACCTGCAGGTGGAGAAAGGCCAGTAGCATCACCTACTGCCGATAGCGGTGTGAACAGGCTTAACAAGGCAAGCGACACGTCATCAGTGAATACCACTAATCGCAGCCCAAAGGGAGAACAAAGCGGCAATACTCAGCTGGCTCAAGTAGGCGTTATTGATGTAACCGCCGACAGCTATAACGCTAAGGTGAGGGGGTATGGTCAGGTTGTTCCGCAAGATAGTTTGAGCTTAGTCGCACAGGTTAGTGGTCAAGTTACTGATATATCTTCGTCTTTTAAAACTGGTGCCCTAGTGGCTAATAATACGATATTGGCACGTATTGATGACACCAACTATCAACAGGCGTTAGCAAGTGCAAATGCTACCTATCAAGCGGCTGTGGTAAGTCTGGAAGAAGAGCGATTACAGGGTATTCAAGCGAAAGATGAATGGACACGTTCAGGGCTTGATGGTGAACCTTTATCGGCATTAGTACTGCGTGAGCCACAGCTAAAAGCGGCTCAGGCCACTTTGGATGAAGCCGAGCAAAGTGTAAATTCAGCCAAGCGAGATTTGGCGTTTACCTCGTTACGTGCACCTTTTAATGCATTGGTGGTCAGCCGTAACATTGCGCTAGGGAGCTATGTTCAAGCTGGCAGTGCGGTCGCCACACTTTATTCTGCAGATATTGCCGAAGTGGCAATTGGCCTTTCACCTAGCCAATGGGCTCAACTCCCGTCTGGTGATGAAACGCAGTTGTCTGGTGATGCCTCCCTTAACTGGCCGGTAACGCTTACCGATACCACTACAGGAAATACCTGGGTTGCCAATATCGTTCGCGCTGAATGGCATCAAAGTGATACAACGCGTCAGCGTAACGCCATAGCGGTTATTGAAAAGCCGCTGGCGCAATCAACGCCTCTTTTATTCGGCAGCTTTGTGCAGGCAGACATTGAAGGAAGAGCTCTCGACAATGTCTGGAAACTGCCGGCTTCTGCTATCTCGCAAAAGCAAGAAGTATGGTTAGTAATGCCATCTACCGGGCAGTTGGCAAAGTTCACGCCTTCGGTTTTGTTTGAAAGCGAAGGTTATGCCTACATCACCCCACCAAAAACCAGTGAAGTTACGGGCGATATTGCGAGTAATGTTGCGGGTACAACCTCGGGTAACGCTAGTGGCAACAGCATGTCAGAACAGGTTGGTGAAATACGCCAAGCGCTGGTGGTTGCGCGCCCTTTAAACAGCTATCTGGTGAATACCAAAGTATTGCCTGTAGTGGAAGGACAAACAGGAGGGCAAGCCGATGACAAATAATCGAAACGGCGCGCCGTTTGATGGTGGCGAGAGTCCGAATGGTAATAGGAATGGTGGGAATAACTCCCGGGGAATTATCGCTTGGTTTGCGCAGAACTCAGTAGCGGCCAATTTGCTAATGGTCAGCCTTATCGTGCTTGGCTTGGTTTCCATGAACGATATCCGCAAAGAGGCATTTCCAAGTATGGAGCCACGCTTTGTTACCATTTCAATGACATACGATAGTGGTGACCCTAAACAAGCAGAAGAAGGGATAGCTATCAAAATTGAAACCGCTCTGGAAGCAATTCCGGGGATTAAGCGAATTACCTCTACCTCGAACGCCAGCGGCGCAAGTGTGCAGGTAGAAAAAGAAACCGAATACGATTTAGACACGCTTTTCAACGACATCAAAACCGAAGTAGATAGTATTTCTAACTTCCCGTCGGATGCTGAAAACCCTGTTATCAGCAAAGCACGCCGACAAGAACACGCTATTTGGGTGCAGCTTTATGGTGACGTCGATCACGCTTCGCTTCAATACTTGGGTGAACAATTAGAGCGAGATTTACTGGCAACAGACGACATTCGCGAAGTCAGCGCAGGCAGCTTTGTCGACCCTATGATGTCTATTGAAATAGACGAAGGTAAGCTTCAAGCCTACGGATTAACGCTGTCAGACGTGGCTGATGCCGTTAACCAGGAGTCGAATACCGCGCTTACAACCAGCTTGCGCAACAAAGAAAAAGTGATTCGTTTAAAAGCGTCTGAACAGTCTTACTGGGCGAAAGATTTTGCCAACATCCCCCTCATTACCGATACCAATGGCGTCATACTCACCGTTGGCGATGTTGCTACAGTGCGCGATAT
Organism: Alteromonas sp. AO-Serp; assembly: GCF_017849675.1. NCBI lineage: Bacteria > Pseudomonadati > Pseudomonadota > Gammaproteobacteria > Alteromonadales > Alteromonadaceae > Alteromonas > Alteromonas sp. AO-Serp. Next base: position 10,368 of record NZ_JAFLMX010000071.1, on the reverse strand, counting down.
GTTTGCCGACGACAGCTATCACTTGTCACGTTACAACGGTACCAATGGCTATGGAATTCAGGTGCTTATGGACGAATATGGTGACGTAACAAAAATGGTACAGCAGGCTCACGAAGTAGTGGACGCATGGCACGAAAAAGGCTTGCTACCTGAAGGCGTAGAGCTTGAAACCTGGTATGACAAAAGCACGCTTATTACCGAGCGATTGACGTTACTTACCAGTAATGCGCTTATGGGCATTGTGTTGGTATTTGTTACTCTTGCCGTGTTTCTAAATTTACGCGTGGCATTTTGGGTGGCGGCAGGCTTGCCCTTTATCTTCTTCGGTACCTTGTACTTCATGACCGACAGCTATACGGGAATGACGCTAAACGAAATGACCACATTCGGTTTTATCATGGCCCTTGGCATTGTGGTGGACGATGCCGTGGTGGTGGGGGAAAGCGTGTACGCCACGCGTAAACAGCATGGCGATACGCTTCAAAATACCATCTTAGGTACCCATAAAGTGGCGGTTCCCACACTGTTTGGTGTGCTAACCACAGTGGCCACTTTTTTCGCATTATCGAACGTATCGGGCGGCTTAGGTACGCTTTATTCTCAGTTCGGCACTATCGTTACCTTGTGTTTGTTGCTGTCGGTGGTGGAATCGAAGCTGATCTTACCTTCTCATTTAGCCCATCTGCCAACCAAGCAAAAAGCGAGGAGGGGATTAGGTAGCGTATGGAACAAAGTGCAGCAAAAAGCGGATGGTGGACTTCAGTGGTTTAACTATCGCGTGTATCAGCGCCTATTGAAAGTCACCGTAGCCTACCGTTATGCCGCTGTATTGTTGTTTATTGCCTTATTTGTCATGGTGGTTAGCCTACCGCTTACAGGTGCGGTAAGAGTAAGCTTCTTCCCCAGCATGCAGGGCGACACGGTTTCGGCCAATATGTCGCTTTACAGCGATGCCAGCTATGGACAGAACGAACGCAACTTAATGCTGCTAGAGAAAAATGCGCTAGAGGCAGACCGCCAATTAACCCAAGAAAATGGCGCAGATAAAAGTGGCATTAGCAGTTTGCAAGTGACGGCGAGTGGCGATCAAAGCGGCACAATCACCATTTCACTTGATGAAGACTCCTCTTATTCTCTTGATGAATTGTCGGCACGCTGGAATGCGTTAACTGGCAATTTAGAAGGCGTAAAAAGTCTAAAAATACGCTCACGCCGAGAGATGGTCGACGGGTTTAACGTTGAAATTAAAAGCATTAACGACGATACCCTGACGGCGGCTAACGATGCCTTTATTGAAGTACTTAACAATATCGATGGTGTATATGCAGTTGAGAGTTCGCTGACACCCGGCGAAGCCATGATGCGCTTTGAACTTACCCCCGAAGGACGAGCGTTGGGGTTGAATACGCAAAGCCTATCGCAGCAACTGTTAAAAGCATTTGGTGGCGAAATTGTTCAGCGCTATTTGCGCGATAAAAACGAAGTAAAAGTGCGGGTGCGTTATCCTGAACAAGACAGAATGAATCCGTCTGATGTAATGAACACGCAAGTGCGTCTGGACGATGGCACCGTAGTACCGCTTTCTGTAGTGGCTAACGTTATTCAAGATGTGCAAGAAAAACAGGTGGTACGTATAGACGGCCTACGCGCCCTAACGGTTAGCGCGTCAGTGGATAGCGATGTTATTACCTCTACCGAACTGGTGAATTACTTAAACAACGAGTTTGTTCCTCAGCTATCGCGTCAATATCAGGACTTATCGCTTTATTTTGCCGGTGAGGCTGAGCAGCAAGCTGAAACGCAAAGCTCTATGCAGAGCGCGTTTATATTAGCCTTGTTGTCTATTTTTGCGTTGTTGGCGATTCCGCTTAAATCCTACGTACAGCCGCTTATTATTATGACCGCCATCCCCTTTGGTATAGTCGGAGCCATTATCGGCCACTGGTCGAATGGATTAATGATAAGTCTGCTCTCGCTGAACGGCATATTGGCGCTTAGCGGTGTGGTGGTTAACGACAGCTTGTTGTTGGTTTCACGATTCAACGCTTTGCGAGAAGAAGGTGTGCTGGTGGAAACGGCAGTTATTGAAGCTTGTACCAGTCGCTTGCGAGCTGTGTTGTTGACCTCAATTACCACCTTTGTAGGCTTATATCCCATATTGGGCGAAACGTCGGTACAAGCGCAGTTCTTAATTCCGGCAGCTGCGTCGCTGGGTTACGGTATATTGTTTGCCACCGTCATCACACTTTTATTAATACCCGCATTACTGTTAATTTATGACGATGTAAGCCGTCTAATGGCAAAGCATTTGGTTAAACCTTTAACGGAGAGTACGGCTAATGATCCGCGTGTTACTAGTGGAAGATGATATGGGCCTGGCGGGCAATATTATCGACTATTTAGAGCTTGAAGACATGGTATGTGACCACGCTGCAAACGGTGTAGCCGCGCTGTCTCTTATCCAAAAGCATCCGTTTGATGTTGTGGTGCTGGACATTAATTTACCGCGACTTGATGGCTTAAGCGTATGTGAGAGGGTGCGGGAAGACGGCAACGATACGCCTATTATTATGCTAACCGCCCGTGACCAGTTGGAAAACAAGCTAGAAGGGTTTCAAAAAGGCGCCGATGACTATTTAGTGAAACCGTTTGACATGCCCGAACTGGTTGCTCGGGTTTTTGCACTGGCGCACAGGCGTTCATCACAAGTGAAAAAGCTGCACTTTGGCAACGTAAGTTTAGCAATGGGAAGCGACGTAGTAAGTGTTGAGAACGTGCCTATTAAGTTAAGCCCCACAGCATTTACGCTGCTAAAGGCATTGTTACAGCAACAAGGAAAAGTTATGCCACGGGAGCGTCTTCTCGATGCGGTTTGGGGAGAAGATGCGCCAGAGAGCAATGCGCTTAAAGTGCATCTTCATAATTTGCGTAAATCACTGGTGCAAGCGAATGCCAGCATAGAGGTAAAAGCAGTAGCCGGCACAGGCTTTTGTGTGACGTTAAAACCAGAGCAGTCCAATTCAGTGCAAAGTACAAGCGCGGAACCAAAAAGTACGAATAAAGGAAACGATCAGTGGTAAATGGCCTTCGCATCAGCTTAAGACGCTACGTCTTGTGGTCGCTATTAAGTTTGGCCGCCGTAGTTATCGTGCTCTTTTCAATACAAAGCAGCGATAGCTTTTTCGATGGTATGGACGGCATGCTGAGAAATACCATGATACGGGCGGCAGAAAGCGCAGAGCTTGATGACAACAAGCATGCTCAAATTCTCGATTTACATGTTTTTGCGAACTACGAGAGTTTGCCTGTCGAAGTGAAGCAGAGCTTTTCCAAAGAGAGCTTTATACCGTTTTCACTTATGAAAGATATCAACAAACCTGATTGGTTTTCCCGTCCTATTTCGGCTCACTTTGCCGTGTTAGTTCCGTTAGAAAATGGAGAATCGCGATATGTTACCCAAGTGTTTGTCGCGCCACCTTCTGATGGCAAAAAACACTTTAGAATAAACCATGTTATTTACAGCGCCATTGTGGGCGTAGTTGCTCTGGTTTCGTTTTTTGTCGCCTTGCTTTTTCTTATGCGCAGCGTGTCTCGCCCCATAGAGTCATTGCAGAGGTGGGCGGCGTCTTTGGATGAACAAGAGCTCGATAAGCCTATCCCAGAGTTTCGTTATAAGGAACTTAACGCGCTAGCAGGGATGATACATGGCAGCTTGCAAAACGTGCGCAACACCCTAAATCGAGAACGGGAATTTGTTAACCATGCGAGTCACGAGCTTAGAACGCCGATTGCCGTCATTAGAAGTAGCGCGGCATTACTGCACAGAGTGATCGATAGTGAAAATACTAAAGGCAATAACGCGCTTGCGCGGGTGGATCATGCCTCAAAAACCATGGCAGATTTGACCGAAACTCTACTTTGGTTAGGAAGAAATGAAGAAGCAGCTTTACCCAAAGAAAAGGTTAACCTTAAAGCAATGGTTGAGGCTCTAAGCCAAGATTTAATGTATTTGCTGTCGGGAAAAGACGTGAGTGTGCAGCTGCAATTGAGCGATTGTGAGTTAACGCTTGCGAAAACGGCGAGCGAAATTGTGATAGGAAATGTGATTCGAAACGCTTATCAGCACACGCAGCAAGGAAAAGTCACAATAAGTCTTTCAGATGCAACGCTCACCGTGCTCAACGAAGAGGACGGCCTTGAAGAAGAGGCGCTTAACGAAAAAGGCCAAGCGACTTTATCTGCGCCGACTATCAGTGAATTAGATGGCGGATTTGGGATAGGGTTAAAACTCATTGATAAGCTTTGTGCGAAACTTAAATGGGGTTATGCACATGAGAGGATAACAGCCCGAGGTTCACATGATGACCAAGGTGATGTTTCTCGTATGACAATAGGATATAGAGTGGTGCTTACGGTACGATAATAGGCGCATATAACTCATCAAAGTGTTTGCACTTTGTCACTTCTAATCTGTTTACCGAAACAAGCCCAATAAAAAACGCCGATGCTAACATCGGCGTTTTTTCGTTTTTTAGCGTCCAGCTATAAAACCTACACTACATCCACTCGCTACTTCTGCGTTTGCGCTTGGGAAGGTAAGTCAGCATTACGCCCAGTAATATACCGACACCGGCTACCATACCACCGCGTGTAAACCAGGTAACCAGCTCATCTTTATTCGCGCTATCTACTTTGGCGGTAAGACGAGTTATCTCAGAGGCTTGTTCCTCGCTAGTTGTTGTAAGCTTCGATACCTGCTGACGTGCATCGTTAAGTTGCTGGCGAAGTCTGGCGTTTTCAGACTGCGCTGTTTGCAGTGCGCTTTGGCTCTCAGCTAGCTTCTCACTTATGATTGGCAATTGCTCGGCTTGCGACATGGTATTGGACACAAAGCGGCTTTCAACCCAGCCTTCGCGACCTTCATTGTCGGTAATTTGCGTGAATTCAGCATCGTTATCGCGTGCGAGCACAGTAATAGGTGTGCCTGCTTCAATTGAACCTAGAATACGGTAGTTACGACCAGGTCCAGTATGCATAAAGATAAACAAGTCATCTCTTATGTAATGCGAAGAAGACGCTTCTAAATCAGCGGTATCTTGTAGCGAAAATGCTTGAAAAGAGCATGCAATAAGGGCTGCTGCTAACCACTTTCGAATCATATGAAGTCCAATTTTAGAATTTAAAACGTGAAGATGGTATTGGTTGACCGCGATAAAGGCAAGTTTGTTCCACTTTTGTCTAATTAAAGCATCTTGTTTCATGGCGCCAGCATTGCGAAAAGTAAGCGACAAAGGTAAGGTGTCAGCATCATAAGCTGTGCCTAGCGCAACCATGTCAGAAATAGAATTAAAATTTGTAACGGGTGACAACGCCCACCATGCGTTTAGTCAACGTGTACTTCCTCTTTTCGAAAAAAACAGTATTCAGGTTAACTCTCATCGTGAAATGCGCCTTGAGAACGACTATTACGATACAGATAAGCTCGATTTTCAAAACAATAAAATGGGCTTTCGTGTTCGAGGTAACAATGGTGAATACGAACAGACGCTAAAGACTAACGGCGTGGTCAGCGGTGGTCTGCACAAACGCATGGAATACAATGTGAGCCTCGATAATTCAAGGCCCGACCTCACGCTATTTGAAGCCAGCGCTTGGCCCCAAGATTGGGACGTGGCGGCAAAAAACACGCGTCTATCTAAACAGTTTAGCACTCACTTTACTCGCAATGCCTATGTGGTTAGTGTGGGTGAAAGTGTGGTTGAGATTGTGCTGGACTGTGGCGAAGCAAGTACAGAAAAAGCCAGTTCCCCAATCAACGAAATAGAGCTTGAATTGATGTCAGGTGATATCAACAGTTTGTTTACGTTGGCGGTGCTAATAAACGACAACATGCCGGTACGCCTTAGTGATGTATCAAAAGCGGCGCAGGGATATCAATTACTTCACGGCTTTAACGCTAAAGTTCGACACCTGCCAGATTTCCTTGCGCTTGAAGACACAACCACCACGGAAGAAGCATTTAGCCACGCGGTTCAAACTGCATTGGCGCATTGGCAGCACCACGAGCATGTGTTTTGCGAAAGTGGCTCAATAAAAATGCTGGCTGAAGTTGCTAAAAGCGTACGTTTGTTACTGCAAAGTGTATCGCTTTACTTGCCGGTTCTGCAGTGCCCTGAGCTACTAGCCCTGCATAAAAAGCTGGTCACCCATGCTCAAAAGTGGGGCTGGCAAGACGACTTACAAAGTTTGCGTTACTTGCTCTCTAAAAAGAGCATGTTTAACAAAACTCTCAGCAAACATCCTGCAGTAGTAAGCTATTTGCAAGGACGACAAACAGGTTTAATGCAGGCTCATGAGCCCGAAAAGCTGTTTTTCGACAACGATGCCACAGACATTAAGCTACACGCCATAAGTCTTATTCAGAATAAGCCGTGGCAAAAAGTCGCAACGGGTTTTGACCATCCCGTGCTTGATCATGCAAAAGGCTGGCTGTCGCAAGGTTGGCAAACTGTACAGCAAAGTATGCCGCTAAATAAAACCATGGGGCCTGCCAATTACAGCGCTGTAGAAGTAATGCTTAGGCAGACATTATGGAGTGGATTTCTGCTGGGTGACTTGTTTGTAGAAGAGCGGGGTAATTTTCGCGCACCGTGGTTAGATTTGCTCACTGGTATTGATGAGCTGAATGCGCTGCTTATGTTAAAGCAGTCGATAGACGACGCCGAAGTAGACTCCCATGACGAAGTGCGTAAATGGACAGCAGAGAAACTCAGCACGCTTATTCGAATTATGGAACGAACTCGCACAGTGGCTATGCAACGTGACGTTTACTGGTAATTGTTTTCTATGCATATGTGGTTACTGTAAACATGCACGGTAAAGGCAACTCGAATCTCAAGGATGGAGGGCGCTGATGACCTCAGCCATAAATGACTATTTCCTTTACGCACTGCTTGGCATTTATGCCATTGGCTTTGTGCGTCTGTTCGTTCAAAAAGTCAATTTACGCAGTGGACGCTGGCTAACGGCAGCGTTTTTGTGCTGGCCTGTATTTATGCTGGATGAGTGGCTTCGTATGGCAAATGCCACAGGACTGGCTAGTATTTACGGGTTATCAGAAGTATTTGCTGTTATCGCGATTACGTGTTGTTACCGCGCAATAAAACCCATGCTGTTAGCTTATCCTACGGCACGAAAGCGGTTGTGGTGGCCGGTAGTAGTGACCGGCGTTTTTCAGTGCGCCATTCTCCTGATACCCGTAGACGATAAGCAGCAATGGCTCTCCTCGTCACCTCATGGGCAGCCTCTGCTATTGTGGCCTGCCTATATTGCATCACTGTTAACGGGGTTTAGCGTGTTGCTCATAGGTATTCTTATTACCGAGCATATTCAAATGTACCATAGGCACTTACCAGAGCAGGCAGTGGATATAAAAAACCTGAAAATGCCTAGGCTTGCCGGAGTAATGGGGAGCTTGGTTGGCGTAGCGTTTATGAGTATTTTACTTGTGACGGCCGCAACATTCGGCTTCTTCCCTGTTCCTTTTTGGGAAGGATTTCATCATCTGATGATTGGAACGGCAATTCTAGTTGTACTGTTTTCACTAACCTTTATACGACGGACGTCTCCATCGCCGCTCGATTACGAACGCTTAGATGAAGGCAAGGCAACGCCTTATGAAATTAGCAGTATTATTTCTAAAGCAGAACGCTACACCATAGAATCAAAGGCGTACAAGGTTCGCTTCCTTACCCTCAGTGAGTTTTGTAAAGGGGCAGATATCGACCCCACCTCGCTCGCATTGGCCTTGCAACTTACCGAAAAGAAAAACTTTAGACGTTTCATTTTCCACTACCGCTTAGAGTACGCCAAGAATGTTCTGCTGCGCAGCGACGCTAAACTTGAAGCCGTGGCAAAACGCATGGGGATAAATTCAGAAAAGTTCTTGAGTGAGTATTTGGTTAAACACCTAAACTCCACGCCGCTAAGATAACAAGAGTATTGTGCTAGACGTTGAGTTTGCGTTAGCCACCAAATGCATTTATCAATATTTGATGGGTGAAGGTTTTACGTAAATAAAAGCCGCGAGGGCGGGTTTTAATACGCTGACCTTCTGGCCCCAGCGCGTCGGTGAGCACTTTCCCGTTTGCCGCCTTAGGACGAATGTGTAAGGCCTCGCCTTGACGAGAGGTGATCGACTCAACCTGTCCAGTCGCAATTTGCTCGACCAGTTCCTCCCAATCGTGTCTCAATACCGCATCTTCGTGTTCATTCGGTCGCCAGTAAAAGCCTGTTGCTACCCGCCTATGGGCCAGCGGAATAGCTCTGTCACCTTCAATAGGTAGCCACAATACCTGCTGTAGTTTGTTTCGCACGTTAGACGTTTCCCATGTAATGCCGGGCGCCATCAAAAGCGGGGCAAAACAGACGTAGGTGGTTTCTAAAGGCGAAAAATGGGCGTCGATGGGAATGGTTTTAAGTTCGATGCCAAGTTCAGGAAAGTCCTGTTGAGGCTTCGAACCTGCACTCGCGCCCAGCCACTTCTCTATCAGCATGCCTGGCCACCCCTTATGACGTTGTAAATTGGCCGGAATGGCTACATTTGCCATGTCCGCAAGCTCTCCAAGCGTCAAGCCTGCTATCGCATGACAACGAGCTAAAAGGCTATCTGGAGATGACGGGGGAGACGCTGGTGGCTGCATAAATATGGTTAATTTCCTGTTTGAAAAGCGGGTACGAATATTAAGACTATGATTGGAGCATAGTTTGTGGAAGAATGAAAACATATAACAGTATAGTGTGCCCGGGAGTCTATGTGATAGATGCCGATGGATTCCGTGCGAATGTGGGCATAGTGATTTGCAACAAAATGGGTCAAGTATTTTGGGCAAGACGTTATGGTCAACATTCATGGCAGTTCCCTCAAGGCGGAATTGATGAAGGGGAATCTGCTGAACAAGCTATGTACCGCGAGCTTCACGAAGAAGTAGGGCTGACACCGAAAGATGTCACTATTTTAAGTGTTACCCGTAACTGGCTTAGATATAAGCTGCCTAAGCGATTAATTCGACAAGGCAGCAACCCTGTTTGTATAGGACAAAAACAAAAATGGTTCTTGTTGCAGCTCGATTGTAATGAGCGAGACGTTAATGTACTTAAAACAGGTCATCCTGAATTCGATGACTGGAGGTGGGTAAGTTACTGGTATCCAATAAGAAACGTTGTATCGTTTAAGCGCGATGTATACAGACGAGTAATGAAAGAGTTCTCGCCTGTAGTTATGTCTGCGCAGCATCGGCCTCAACAGCGCCAAAACGCAGCGCCACATAAACGTGGCAAGAAACGCAGGCGTGGATAAGCGTATGCGAAGTTCAGGTACGCAAAACAGGGGTGTGCAATATTGCGGTGTGCGGAGTAAGCAGCGAGTAAACTGCGAGTAAAAAAGGAAAAACCGGTGAGCCCTCAGAGCCAGCAAGGAACAATGTTAACCACGTTAAAGCGTATCGTGCAGGAAATGAATCAAATTCCTGCTCTCGATACGGCGCTGTTTAGGCTAGCCTCACGGGTTAAACAGACCCTAGATGTCGATTCATGCTCTATTTACCTTGCGGATTACGACACCCAAGAATTTATCCTTAAAGCCACTGACGGACTACATCCCGATGCAGTCGAGCAGGTACGCATTGGCTTCTCAGAAGGGCTTATTGGGCTGGTAGGTCAGCGGGAAGAGCCCCTTAATATCGTTAATGCTCATAGCCACCCTCGATTCAAACATTACCCCGAAGTTCAGGAAGAAAACTATAACGCCTTTTTAGGTACGCCTATTATCAACCAACGGCGTGTGCTTGGTGTTATTACCCTTCAGCAATCACAAATGCGACGCTTCAGTGAAGACGAAGAAGCATTCTTAGTCACCCTTGCTGCGCAGCTCGCGTTAGAAATAACCAATGCTGATATTCGCGGGGCTTTAACGCTGTCAAATTCGAACGACAATACTGCGCGGCAAAAAAATGTGCGTGGTATTGCGGGTTCTCCTGGCCTAGCCATAGGTAAAGGGGTGTCGCCCGACAAATCAATTAACCTTAAAAACTGGGTTATAAGGCGCACTAACTCTCCTCAGGATCAAATTCAACTTTACCGTAAAGGCGTTGAAGTCACGCGGGGCCACGTCGACGCGCTATCGAAGCGGCTAGACGATGGTATTCCCGATGACGTTAAATCTATATTTCAGCTGTATCATCATCTGCTAGATGCCAACAGCCTTGGGCGGGAAGTAGAAGATAAAATTCGCCAAGGTTGGGATGCGGCGTCTTCATTGAAAATGGTTGTAGAAAGCTATGCCGCGCGCTTTCAAGCCATGGACGTCCC
>NZ_JAFLMX010000085.1:0-2574 GCF_017849675.1 Alteromonas sp. AO-Serp | reverse complement strand
ATAAACGTCCAGTAAACTCTGACCTTCTTGTGTCTGGCTCTATAGAGCAGGATGCCTACCTTATTATGTTATTTTATCGTGATGAGGTTTATGTCGAAAACAGTGAGTATAAGTGCATTGCAGAGATTATTATTGGTAAACAGCGTAACGGCCCAATTGGTACCTGTCGACTTACGTTCCAAGGCCAATTCTCACGATTTGACAACTATGCAGGCCCTGCCATAGCCGACGAATATTAGCCCCTCTTATAGCGACTAAAGGCTTCGACTGCGGCCACGGTCTACATTTTAAGGGTTAACAAGTTAAAGTATTTCAGACACAAAAAAGGCGCCGTAAGGCGCCTTTTTCAATTCATATACACTGAATTACTTTTCTTCAGCTACTTTCACTGTGTCTTTAACTGTCACTGAAATGCGACGGTTAACACGGTGTGCTTCAGCATTCTTACCATTGTCTAGAAGCTGAGTTTCGCCGTAACCGATAGTCTCTAAACGAGAACCTTCGATACCGTACATGTCTACCATTACTTCTTTGAAGTTCGCAGCACGACGCTTAGAAAGGTCCATGTTGTAAGCTTCACTACCTGGTGCAGAAGTGTGACCTTCAATTACCGCAGTTGTTGAAGGATACTGCTTCATGAACTCAGCAAATTCAGAGATTTCTGGATCTTTTGGCATTTTAACTACAGCACTTTCGTTGTCGAATAGAACGCGTAGTGTGATTTCTACTGTCTCTTCGTCAAATACTGTACAACCTTTTGCATCAACTTTTACGCCAGCTGGTGTATCAGGGCACATATCTTTGCTGTCTACAACGCCGTCGTTGTCCGAATCTTTAATTGCACAGCCAGTTGCATCTACTTTAGTGCCAGCTGGAGTGTTAGGACACTGGTCAACGTTGTTTAGAACGCCATCGTTATCATCATCGATGCTACAACCATTTGCGTCAACACGAACACCCGCTGGTGTCATTGGGCACTGGTCTTTGCTGTCTACAACGCCATCGTTGTCGCTGTCTTTAGGTGCGGCAGGAGTGCCTTTACCAAATGGGATCGCGATACCAACTTTAACACTGTAGTCATTGTAATCTTCACCGAAGTCGTGATAAGCGGCGATTTCAGTAACAAGTTTAACATCTTCGTGGATGTCCCAGTGTTTACCGATACCGATGTTACCAAGCGTAGTTGATTCGCCTACTGCTTGACGCTTAACACCACCAAAAACGAACCATGCATCATTTGGCATGAAGTATAGTGCGTCAACACCAACCATTTCACCGCTTTCATCACCGCCGCCTGCATAATCAAGGTCTAGGGCTGTAAATTCAACACGAGCTGCCCAGCTTTGAGTAAAACGGAAACCGTATTCAAAAGCTACGCCACGACCATCGTCGTAAAGGCCGCCGTCAGTTAGATCTAACGGACGTGAGTCGTCAGTGTTGTAATACATGCCAGACAAACCAAACCAGTTTTTGTACTCTGGCTCAGAAGAGTCTTGTGCAAATGCATTAGTCGAAGAAATTACAGCAAGAGATAGCGCTGCCATTTTAAAGTGTTGTTTCATAGTCACATCCTGTTTAACGTTGAGTGATTATCGATTTTTGATAATTTTGTGTTGTGCTTAACGTTTAACGCTAGCACAAATTGTGCCATTTATAATATGGGTTAGGCTGCGATCCCTTGTAATGTGGCAATAATTGTTCGTCTTCCACCATGATCTCGGTGTTCGCCGAGCATGATACCCTGCCACGTGCCAAGTGCAAGCTTGCCTTGTTGGACAGGTATAGTAAGTTGACACCCTAGTATACTCGATTTTAAGTGAGCAGGCATATCATCTTTACCTTCATAAGTATGCCTGAAAAAAGAAAGCTCTTCTTTTACACTATGGTTGAAGAACGCTTCCATATCATGCCTCACTGTAGGGTCGGCATTTTCATTGATTGTCAAACTAGCGCTTGTATGCTGAAGCCATAGGTGCAAAAGGCCGACTTCAACATGACGAATACTGGGTATTGCAGATTCCACCTGCTGTGTTATCAGGTGAAATCCTCTCGGGTAGCTGTCGAGTGTAATTTTTTCAGACTGCCAGAAATTATTTGTCAAAACAGATTTCCAAATGCGCTAGTCCTTCGTCGCACATGAAAGGGAGAATGATTTTTGCGCCGTCTACCTGATGGCTAATGGTATGTTGCTTTCCTGATACAACAATAGGCGTCGCCATGCCAAACTCGTAACCGCGCTCCGCAAGGTCTCGCTTAGCATTACCGCATATCATGTTAGTAACTTCTCCAACCATGTCACCTACTTCGGCATCGAGTTTGTCTGGACGCTCGCCTACCATTCTTTCCATTATGGTAAGAGCCAATGACTCGTCAAACGTGATTGACATTGAACCACGTACGTCTGGACCCACCATGCCAATTAAGCCCGATACATCGCCTTTAGCAACATCGCTTTGCTTGCGTTTAGGCTTGCCTGGGGTCAGCTTAGTCTGTGCCATAGTTTCAAGCACATTCAATAGACCAGCAATAAACGGGTTCACAAAATCAGCATTCATTTACACTCTCCTGGGCAGC
>NZ_JAFLMX010000211.1:0-1608 GCF_017849675.1 Alteromonas sp. AO-Serp | reverse complement strand
TTCTTCTATGTAAGGTGGGTTTGAAACAATAATGTCGAAGGTTTGATCTGCCAGAGCACTAAACCAGTCACTTTGTACAAAATGCGCATTGGCTATACTATTAGCGTGGGCATTGCGGGTAGCAAGCTTCACCGCCCCCTCTTGGTAGTCTACGCCAGTAACGGATGCTTCTGGCAGTTCGCTCGCTAATGCCAACGCAATAGCGCCCGTGCCTGTTCCCAAATCACAGATTGATAAGGATGCAGAGGAGTGTTGATTTGCCCAATTAAGCACGTGCTCAACCAATACTTCAGTATCCGGTCGTGGAATTAACGTATCTGGCGAGGTAAACAGTGACAGGGTCCAGAAATCACGCTTGCCGATAATATACGCCACGGGCTCACCCCGTTTACGCTTGGCCACATCCGCTTCAAATTGCGCTTTCTGTGCGGCATCCAAGGTTTTATCAGGCCATGTGAATAGGTAAGTTTGTGACTTACCTAGAATGTTCGCCAACATGACTTTGGCATCAATAGAGGGTGACTCCCCACCCTCTAGTTGTTCAGCAGCCCATGTTAAGGCGTTGTCTATGCGCATTGTTTTTCTATAAACAGTTTGTGTAACAAGACAGCGTTATTCGTCAGACAGAGAGGCCAGTAGATCGGCCTGATGCTCTTGCAAAATTGGGTCGATAAGCTGCTTAAGGTCACCTTCCACCACTTCGTCTAAACGATAAATAGTCAGGTTGATACGGTGGTCGGTTACACGTCCCTGCGGGAAGTTATAAGTACGAATTCGCTCAGAGCGGTCACCGCTACCGACTAGGCTCTTACGAGTAGAAGCCTCTTCTGCTGCACGCTTTTCTTCTTCAATCTGATTTAAGCGCGCTTGAAGTACCGACATCGCTTTCGCACGGTTTTTGTGCTGTGAACGCTCGTCCTGACATTCCACTACCAAGCCTGTTGGCAAGTGAGTAATACGAATCGCTGAGTCGGTTTTGTTAACGTGCTGACCACCCGCACCTGATGCACGGAAGGTATCGATGCGAAGCTCTGCAGGGTTAATTTCAATTGCCTGCGACTCTGGAATTTCTGGTAATACCGCCACGGTACATGCCGAGGTATGGATACGGCCTTGTGATTCGGTTTCTGGTACACGCTGTACGCGGTGACCGCCCGACTCGAATTTCAATACGCCGTACACGCCATCGCCGCTAACATTCGCAATGACTTCTTTATAACCGCCGTGCTCACCTTCATTGGCGTTAACCAACTCTACACGCCAGCCACGACTTTCGGCATAACGGCTGTACATGCGGAACAAGTCACCTGCAAATATTGCCGCTTCGTCACCACCCGCACCAGCGCGAATTTCCAAGAAACAGTTGTTGTCATCGTTAGGATCTTTAGGCAGGAGTAGCACCTGAAGTTCAGTTTCAAGGCGTTCAATTTCCGCCTTGGCATCTTTCATCTCTTCCTGTGCCATTTCGCGCATTTCGGCGTCGTCTTCATTCAGCATTTCCTGCGCTGAAGCCAAGTTTTCTTGTGCTTGCTGATAAGCATTAAAGCCTGCCACTACATCTTCTAGCTGACTGAATTCTTTTGACAAGTTGCGAAACTTATACTGATC
>NZ_JAFLMX010000086.1:0-4638 GCF_017849675.1 Alteromonas sp. AO-Serp | reverse complement strand
CTGAATTATGCGTCCTTGTTCATCACAAAAGAAAGACGGAGTGCCACCGTTGTTGAATATTTCCTGATATCGGCTAACGAGCTTATTAAGCTTTTTACTCTGTAATAAATTGTGCTCGGACTGCCTTTCTAAAGACGACATTACTCGTAACACCGCCATTGGAATACAAAAATTGAAAAACAGGAAAATCAATGACGACAGATAGGTATGGGTGTCGGGCAATGTAATATCAATGCCAAATAAAGGGGCTACTTGCGTATTATTAAGCAAGAAATAATACGGAATGAGGTTGAGCAGCATGGTCGCAATAGATGCTTTCACGCCGTATAGAACACGGACAATAATCGGCAACGTGAACAACAAAAGTAGGCCATAACGCGTTGATTCTAAGTCTATTGTGAAGAAGAGTATGCACAGAGAGGCTCCAACTACCGCTAAGACTAAGCAAGCAGATGCGATCTTTATATGCTTCAAGCCTATCGAAAGTGTGGCGAAGAGAAAGGCAGTGAAGCCCAGTGTTAAGTACATAACATAATAAAGTTCCTGTACATACGCAGTATATGAAGAGTGCGCCACGATGGCCGAGGTAAGGACAACGCCAATGAGCAGAATAGTGCGCAGCACACTGAGGCGCCACACGTCAGCATCGGTGGTTCTTAGGTTATCTTCATCAACTAAAAGATAGTGTTTTAAAATTCTTATTGTTCGAGAAATCACTAGTAAACCGCTGACGTTTAAATAAGTTCAATACTAGAGTGTTGCAAATAATTCACCGGAGTGAATGGTTTAATATAACCCTTTGCTAATGTTAGTGGTAGCAATAAACATAGTCATAACACTAATATATTCAATATGATAAAAAAAGGAGAGGGAAGTTTCCTTACTAATTAACAATAAGGAAACGTCTTAATTGATTGAGCTTAGTGCGCAGGGCCTTATACCGATAAAGTGAATACTTTAGAGTTACGCTGGAAGTTATACAGCTCTTTCTTCACGGCAGGTAGCGCACTTATGTCAGCAGGTTCAAACCCTTGCTCTAAAAACCAGTGTGCGGTAACTGTGGTCAGTACAAAAATGCTGTTAATACCGGCTTCTTTAGCACGGGCGCGCACTTCATCTAAAATCCGTTCGCCACGGTTTTTGCCTCGATAGTCTTGATGGGTTGCCACGCAGGCTAACTCGGCACAGCCGTCTTCAGGGTATAAATACAAGGCTGCACAGGCGATGATCATGCCGTCGCGCACTATCACTATAAACTGGTTAATTTCGTTCTCTAGACGCTCACGAGAACGCTTTACCAATACGCCGCTTTCTTCTAGTGGTTTTATCAGCTTTAAGATACCGCCCACATCTTCGATGGTCGCTGCACGCAGTTGTTCATAATGGTGCTCCATAACTAGTGAACCCGTTCCGTCGCGGGTGAACAATTCTTGAAGCAAGGCGCCGTCTTTTTCAAAACTGATGCAGTGGGCACGAGGCACACCTGCAGCAACGCTGGTGGTAAGGGCACTTAACACCGTATCTTCGGTGGTAATGTCGCCCGCCATGATAAGCTGTTCTAATTGAGGGCGTTCAATGGTGCGAAGTAAACGACCTTCGCGGTTGTATACACCATCAAAATTCGAAAATACGATAAGTTTGTCAGCTTTAAGGGCTATAGCCGCCTGCGTAGCTACATCTTCGTGAGATAAATTAAACACTTCTCCTGTTGATGAATAGCCCATAGGCGATAGCAGCACAATTGAGCCATCGTTTAAGTGGTCGTTAATGCCGGTCGTATCAATACGACGCACTAAACCGGTGTTTTCAAAATCAACGCCGCCTCGCACGCCCATTGGCTTGGCAACGACCAAGTTGCCCGAACACACGCGTATTTGCGAGCCGTGCATAGGTGAGTTTGGTAGCCCCATAGTCAATAAGGCTTCTACCTGAGAGCGTACCGAGCCGGCGGCATCTTTAACGCACTCAAGGGTTTGTTTGTCGGTAATGCGTACACCGCTTTCAAAGCGACCTTCGATGTTGCGAAGGGCAACGCGCTGATCAATCTGTGGGCGGGCACCGTGCACTACGACCACGCGCACGCCTAAGCTGTTAAGCAGGGCAATGTCGTGAATAATATTAGGGAAATTAGGATGTTCGATGGCTTCGCCACCGAACATCAATACGAAGGTCTTTCCCTGGTGAGCATTAATATAGGGCAGTGAACTGCGAAACAGTTTTATGCCGTCATGATGCGCTAATACCATCTAAGCAGTTCCTTGTCGCTACCCTTGCTTATCCAAGTCTTCCAGCTCTTGATACAGTGCTTTCGTTACGGTTTCTTTGCTGGTGCCGCCCAAGATATTGCGTTGATTCACGCCGTACTCTAGCTGTAGTACCGGGTATACATCGTCTTCAATTTTATCGCAAATAGCCTGCATGTCGCTGAGTGGTAAATCTTCAATGGCACAGCCTTTGTCGATGGCCTGAAGCACAACGCGTCCTGCAATATCGTGGCCTGTTCTAAACGGTACACCTTTACCTACCAGATAATCGGCAAGCTCAGTGGCGTTAGAGAACCCTTGGGTTGCCGCAACGCGGCAGCGCTCTTCGTTTAACTGCAGTGAATCAAGCACTTCGCTGGCAATACATAAACAAATATGCCACTGGTTCACGGTGTCGATAGCGCCTTCTTTGTCTTCTTGCATGTCTTTGTTGTAGGCAAGAGGAAGGCCTTTCATGGTAACTAGCAGGGCCTGCAATGAGCCAAACACACGGCCACATTTGCCGCGCATTAATTCAAGCGCATCAGGGTTTTTCTTCTGCGGCATAAGCGATGAACCAGAGGTTACACTATCGCCAAGCTGTAAGAATCCTGCTTCGCCAGAGTTATAGAAAATCATGTCTTCAGCAAGACGTGACAAGTGCATCATGCTAGTGCTGGCTACAAATAAAAGCTCTAGCACAAAGTCTCTGTCCGACACAGCGTCTAGGCTGTTAAGGCATGGAGAATCAAAACCCAGTTCTTCAGCAATGGCGTGACGGTCTACAGGGAAAGTAGTACCTGCCAATGCGCCTGAACCTAAAGGGCACTGATTCATGCGTACTTTCAAGTCGTCTAAACGGCTTAAGTCACGCTTTAGCATTTCAACGTAAGCCAAGCACCAGTGTGCAAAGTGAATAGGCTGTGCACGCTGTAAGTGGGTGTAACCTGGGATTATCGCTTCTTGATGACGGCTAGCGGCATTAAGAAGCGACTTTATTACACCTAAAACATCAGCGCGAAGTGAGGCAATATGTTCACGTACCCACAAGCGAAAGTCGGTGGCAACCTGATCGTTTCGGCTACGCCCGGTATGAAGCTTACGACCAATGTCACCAAGCTTCTCTATAAGCGCTGCTTCAACAAAGCTGTGAATGTCTTCTTCGCTAGATGCGTTAAAGTCTAGTTCACCTGCATCAGCTTTCGCTTTTAACTCGCTCAATGCAGACTCAAGCTGGGCTTGTTCATCAACGGTCAATACGCCTGCTTTTTGCAGCGCACGCGACCAACTGATAGAGCCTTGAATATCTTGGCTTGCCATAACTTGGTCAAACGGCAGCGAATCGTTAACCTGTTTAAACATACTACTTGCACCGGATTCAAACCGGCCACCCCACAACGCCATGTGATGCTCCTTAAATGCTGTTCTGACTTAAGCTTTACTATTGTAGGTAACGCTTACTGTTCACCTTGTTTTTTCAATGCTTCGATACGACTTGAAAGGCTGAACAGGCGGATAAAGCCTTCAGCGTGCTTCTGGTCGTAAACATCGTCAGCACCAAAGGTGGCAAAGTCTTCAGAGTAAAGGCTGTTCGGCGATTTACGCTGGGTAACCGTAGCTTGGCCTTTATAAAGCTTAACCACGATATCGCCTGTCACTTTCTTAGCAAAAGACGCAGCGCCAGCAAGCAATGCATCGTTAAGGGCAGTGAACCAACGGCCGTCGTACATCACGTGTGAGAACTCAAGACCAATCTGCTCACGGTATTTAAGCGCAGCTTTATCTAGCACCATAGTTTCTAGGGCTTTATACGCTTTAAGCAGTACGGTGCCTCCTGGGGTTTCATAACAGCCGCGTGACTTCATACCTACAAGGCGGTTCTCAACAATGTCGATACGTCCAACACCATGCGCCGCAGCAACAGTATTAAGTTTAACTAGCGCTTGATACGGCGAGAGTGCCTCACCATCAACATGAGTCAGTTTACCTTCGTCAAAAGACAGGGTTACGCGCTCTGGAGTATCAGGTGCATCTTCAGGATCAACGGTCATGGTCCACACTTGCTTGGTAGGCTCTTGCCATGGATCTTCAAGCTCGCCACCTTCGTGTGAAATGTGCCATGCGTTTGCATCGCGGCTGTAAATTTTGGTTGCTGATGCCGTGGTTGGAATATTGCGCTCAGCTAGATAAGCCAATAGATCTTCACGGCTTACCATGTCCCATTCACGCCATGGCGCGATTACCGTAAGGTCTGGGGCTAGGGCAGCAAAGGTACTTTCAAAGCGCACCTGATCGTTACCTTTACCTGTACAGCCATGGCATAGTGCGTCGGCACCTACTTTGCGCGCAATCTCAACTTGCGCTTTGGCGATAACCGGACGTGCCATTGACGTAC
>NZ_JAFLMX010000105.1:0-19444 GCF_017849675.1 Alteromonas sp. AO-Serp | reverse complement strand
GGCCAGTACATTATATGCATTGGCATCAGGGCAGTCGTGTCGTTACGGAAGTAAGGTTATTACACCTTCATCCCTTGGCCTTCCCAAAATGCTTGCTAATATCCTTGAGCACATGCTCAGTGAAGATCCTACAAAGAGAAGACAAGGCGGAGATTACCTGTTTAATCATCTCCACGTTTTGAAGAATATGGTTTTCACTCAAGACAAGCCAACGCAATATACACCGTTAATCCCTACATGGCTGGCCCACACTCAGAACCGTGCTGATATTGAAACCGTTGTTTACAGCTCTCGAAAATCTTACCTACGCCAACAAGCAAGACTGTCTGACACGTTAGATGAAAAAGACGTAGAGGAACTTCGTTATATAGACGATGCGCAATTTGACCGCTACTACAAAAACTATTTACAGGGCATGGGGGATACCGAAAAAGCATTTGTTTCAGCAATAAGCAGATTAGGCCGTTACCCTGTAGTTGGCGGTATGGCTGTGCGCTGGGAGCCAGAAGGTATATATGTCGATTCAAGCTTGAACTTATATGATGAATCAATGAAAGCAGCGTTTGATTTAGCAGTGAATAATGTCATTAATTTAGCAAGGGCTATTCACAAACCCGCTGTGTTCAAATGTTGTATGTTCAACGCCAAAAACACACTGCACATTGAACGCGAAAGTGAAGATGAAGACTTTAAACCAGCAGGCGGTATGTTTATTCCCTACGAGCTATCACGGGTTTCTGCACAAAAGGATGAAAGCCGGACTCACTCATATTTCGAAGATGGCGATGATCCGGACGAACTATTAAAGCTGCCTCAGGAGATTATCGATACCATCGTTCAACTTAATACAATACATCACACTGGTTGTATTATATTTGAAGCATTACCGCGGCATTTGAAAATTCACAACTATTACACGTTGCTTGATCACAGCCAAGAAGAGCGCTTCCACGCATTATTAGCGCAACTCGTTCAGCAAATTCCCAAAATAAAAGGGCTAGGCATTTCAGGGTTTATGAAGTTACCCTATAAAGATACGCGCTTTTTCGAGCATAAAGCAAAATTGCCTGAAAAGTACTACCCGCGAAACCCAAAAGCAGTAATTGAAGAGAAAGTACAACATGTCTGAGATTAAACTATCGTCACTTTTTGAACTCGAAACAGTGGAGGCTGGCATCTATCGAGGTCAAAGCTGGGATTTAGGCTTCCGCGCCTTGTTTGGTGGACAAGTTTTGGGGCAAGCGTTAGCAGCTGCATACGAAACAGTGGAGGCTGGTAGAGTCGCACACTCATTCCACACTTATTTTTTACTACCAGGCGATGCTAAAAAGCCTGTAGTTTACGATGTTGAAGTAGTGCGAGACGGCAGAAGTTTCTCTGCTCGACGGGTTAAAGCCATTCAGGATGGTAGAAATATTTTCTACATGACAGCGTCTTTTCAGGTTCCTCAAGATGGCATGGAGCATCAAAACCCAACAATGCCAGATGTGCCTGCGCCGGAAGATGTGCAGTCTGACATTGAATTCTATGAAGCTAACTTCAATAAAATTGCACGGCCTATGCAAGAAGCGTTGAGCTATCATAAACCTGTAGATATCCGCACGGTAGATGCAGCTAACTCTTACCAGTCAGCGAAACGCGAACCGACGCGTTATATTTGGTTAAAAGCAAGAGACACAATGAATGCATCATTGACTGTTCATCAAGCTGCGCTTGCTTACGCATCAGATTATCATTTTCTCAGTACGTCGCTTCAACCACACGGTGTTGCGGTAACCGATAAATCACTTCGAATCGCAACGATAGACCATGCTATGTGGTTCCACCGCCCAATCAATATGAACGAATGGTTATTGTATGCAATGGAGAGTCCCTTTAGCGGAGGCTCTAGAGGTTTGGTACGCGGACAAATATTTAACCAAAATGGTGAACTTGTTGCGTCAACCATGCAAGAAGGATTAATGAGAAAAGTAGACGAATAGGGAGAGGGTAATGCGCTACAAATTAGGTTCTACATCACCGCTGGTTGATGAAAGTACGTTTATAGCGCCAGGCGCACATGTTATTGGTAATGTTGAACTCAAAGTGGGTTCAAGCGTTTGGTTCAATGCGGTTATACGCGGCGATATGGACAAGATAACCGTTGGTGAAAATACGAATATCCAAGATGGCAGCGTATTACACACCGATGCAGGTATTCCTTTAGTGCTAGGTGAAGGGGTAACAGTAGGACATAAAGTCATGCTTCACGGCTGCGAGATTGGTGACTATTCCTTGATAGGAATTAACGCCGTCGCATTAAACGGTGCAAAAATTGGAAAGTACTGCATCATTGGCGCTAACGCTTTGATAACGGAAAACATGGAAATTCCAGATTACAGTTTAGTAGTTGGAGCGCCTGGTAAAGTCATTAGAACATTTGATGAGAAGATCGAACCCAAACTAAAAGCGTCCGCTGAACATTACGTAGATAACGCCAAAACATATAAGTCATCATTACAGCCAATTGATAGCTGAAATTTAAGACTAGGCTGTTCGCGATATTTTGAATCCCAATAAAAAATGCCCAGAACAAACGTTCCGGGCCTAGGGGAATGGCTCATTGCTGAGCCGTGCGCTAACTTTTACACAGGAGAGTTTAAATAAAATCTTTTAAACGGACAATGAGTATAGAATACATTTGTTTAAATTATAAACAATTTTTGTGTGAATTTTATCTTACACTCTCAACGTCAGTTAAATTGTAGAACTTATACGTTAGTAATCAATGGACTAAAAACTGGTCGGATGTGATGCTTTTTGAGAAAAAGATGTACAGTTTATATCCACATGTTGCACACATTTTATCCACGTGATGAAGCGTTGTTAATATATACCCTTTTTAAATATATAGACTTACTTTCATTCATGTAAGTTATGTTGAAAACAGACGGTTGTACCATGCCATTATCCTTGTAGTATGACGTCAACGTTCATGCTAAATATGCGTGATACTGACTCTAAAAACAGGCTCTTACATTAATACGAGGATGGATTATGCAATCATTTTCTACTTTTATTCCCCCTGAACGGACTTTGATGGGTCCAGGACCATCCGATGTTAACCCCAGAATTTTAAACGCCATGGCGAGACCCACCCTGGGCCATCTCGATCCATTATTCATTGAGTTAATGGACCAAACCAAGCAGCTTTTACAGTATGCGTTTAAAACTGAGAATGCACTTACTATGCCTATTTCTGCTCCGGGCTCAGCAGGAATGGAGGCATGTTTTGTTAATCTTGTAGAACCAGGCGATAAGGTACTCGTGTGTATTAACGGCGTATTTGGCAATCGAATGGTCGAAAACGTAGAGCGTTGTGGTGGTGAGGCTATTACCGTCAACAATACATGGGGCGAGCAAACTGACCTTAATGTGGTAGAAGACACCCTTAAAGCCAATCCGGATATTAAGATCCTTGCCTTTGTTCACGCCGAAACATCTACGGGCGTACGCAATGAAGCCAAAGCGCTTTGTGAGCTGGCTAAAAAGTATGATTGTCTTAGCATTGTTGATGCAGTTACCTCTCTTGGAGGTATCGAGTTAGATGTTGACGGTTGGAGCATTGACGCTATTTATTCAGGTTCGCAGAAGTGTTTGAGTTGCGTGCCGGGTATCTCTCCTGTTTCATTTAGTGAAAGAGCAGTTAACGTTATTCAAAACCGAAAAACGAAAGTGCAAAGCTGGTTTCTAGACATGAACTTGATTGTTGGTTATTGGGGGCAGGGCGCCAAGCGTGCCTACCACCATACCGCACCTGTCAACAGTATGTACGCTATGTACGAAGCACTTCTGATTTTAAAAGAAGAAGGCTTAGAAAATGCGTGGCAGCGTCATGCATTGGGTCATGAAAAACTTGCGCAGGGTTTAAGTGAACTTGGGTTAGAGCTAACGGTAGACAGTGCTTATCGTTTGCCTCAATTAAATGTAGTTAAAATTCCAGACGGCGTAGACGATGCTGCCGTTCGCAAGCAATTGCTTGAAGATTTTAATTTAGAAATCGGCGCCGGTTTAGGCGATCATGCCGGTAAAGTATGGCGAATTGGTCTTATGGGATACGCATGTAAACCCCGTAATATCGATCACTGCCTTGCTGCGTTGCGCACTGTGCTTAAGTAAAACGCCTAGCGCCTTTTAATCTTTTCGGTCAACACGTTCAGCGAGATGCTTAGCTGAACGGTTGGCTTTTAGCCGTTTAGCATATAAAACCCATTTAACATAGCGCTTTGATATCAGTCCGCATAGATCATTACCCACTCAGTGAGATTTAAAATCTTCGTAATCACGTCGTGTTACCGCAGGTATAGTGGCACTACATCAAGTTGACTGGTATTACTTATCCATTTTTGGGTCTTGCCTCATAAAAAGCGCATCTCGGCGAAGTTATATCTCTTCTCGTCTTAGTTCAGTGCTAAGATTTCGTTTATTGCGTATATTCATAAACTATTCAGTTTTAAACATTTATCCTTTAGGTAACGTAATTAAAAGGCACCATAAAAAAGGAATCTCTATGAAAATGATCACGCGTACTAATACTTATTCGACAGCTAAAAGTGTAGTTAAAAAAGCATTGTTAGCATCATCATTTATTGCCTTATCTGCACCAATGGTTTTTGCACAGGCCGCACAAGAAGCGGTTATAAATGTGCAAGGCGTAGGAGCGGTAGAAGTGACACCAAACGCTTATTCAGTCACACTCGTTGTTGAAGAAGAAGGTAATACGGTAGGTAAACTGAACACTCAGCTTGATTCGGACCTCCGCTCTATTGTTAAGTTCTTGCTTAATCAAGGTATAGATGAAAAGCACATTCAGAGTATGCAAGTACGCTTACAACCTCGCTATATCAATACGCCTCAAGGCCGTCAGCAAGAAGGTTTCACGTTGTCACGAGATATCACCGTCACATCTACTGACCTTGAAACTTATGACAAAGTATTAGATGGCGTGCTTAAACGAGGTGTTGATCGCATACAACAATTCAACTTTATTTCAGTTGGTGAAGGCGATGCCTATCAAAAAGCACTTATCTCTGCGGTAAAAGACGCAAAGCAACGTGCACAGTTATTAGCAAAAGAATTAGAGATTGAAGTAGGTGAAGTTGTTGCAATCTCAGAATCTGGTGGCAATATGCCGATTCCAGTAATGCGTGCAGAAGCTTTTGCCAAAGACATGTCTATGTCTTTACCTGGCCAAGAGCGCATAGAAGCGCGTGTTAATGTGTCTTTTAACATTGTTCAATAGCAGGAAATTCGTTTGAAAGAACAACAGTACGGTCAGTTAATAAACCAAGCAAAGAGCTTGGTTTCTGGCGAGCACGATCTTATCGCTAACATGGCAAATATAAGTGCGCTGCTTTTCAATAGCCTCGAAGAGGTGAATTGGGCAGGTTTTTACCTTTATAAAGAAGAGCAGTTGGTACTCGGTCCATTCCAGGGGCAACCAGCATGTATTCGCATTCCACTTGGAAAAGGCGTTTGCGGAACGAGTGCAAGTACCAGAACTGTTCAGCGTATAGCAGACGTTCATCAGTTCGAAGGACACATTGCCTGCGATGCTGCGTCAAACTCTGAGATTGTTGTTCCACTAGTGCTAAACGATGTGCTGGTTGGCGTACTTGATATCGACAGCCCTGTTTTTGAACGCTTTACCGAAGAAGACGAAAAAGGGCTCGTTGAAATTGCTCAAATTCTTATGGATTCGCAGAAATAATTATGAAATCCAGTGTTGATATTCACGTTGTTTTATCCACGTATGAGGACATGGAAGACTTTCATGATGACCCAGATGAGGCATCTGAACGTTTAAATTTCATCTTACATGCGGTGTACGACAATGCAGAAGAAGATATTGAAACACAGCGTTTAGAGCAAATTTTGCACTACGCATGGGAATCTTGGCAACAAGATAAGCATTTATTAGAAATAGATGACGACGAATTGCTTGATTGGGTTGACCACACGCTGGCAACTTGGGATGATGCAAGTAACGATGAAATCTCCTGAATAATTTAGAAAGTTAATGGAATCACCAGAGAAGTTTACCAACAGTAAGGAAGTGATAGCTTTCCTTGCAGAGACCTTTCCGAAATGTTTTAGCATTGAAGGCGAGGCCCGCCCACTTAAGATCGGTATTTTTCAAGATCTTGCCACACGTTTAGAAGAAGAGGAACGCGTTAGCAAAACCTTACTTCGTTCTACACTACGACATTACACCAACAGCTGGCGCTATCTTCATAGCATCAAAGAAGGTGCAAACCGTGTAGATTTAGACGGCGTTGAAGGCGATGCAATTGAAAAAGAACACGCTGATCATGCGCAGCAGCAGTTAGAAGAAAGCAAAGCAAAAGCAGCTGAAAAGCGCAAAGCTAAGCTAGCTCAGCAGCCTAAGCGAAAAGATAAACGTCAATTTAATCGTCCAAAAGGTGAAAAATCTGCAAATTCGGACCATGCTGATACTAAGCGCGGAACTAAACCGAAAAATAACAGACCAAACAATACACCACCTGCGAAATTGACAGATAGCGATTTACAGCAAGGTACGCAAGTTACCGTTAAATTAGGTAAAGCACCTATGCCTGCAGTAATTACCGAAGTAGCTAAAGATGGCATTCACGTTCAATTAGACTCAGGCATGGTAGTTAAAGTAAACGCAGACGCTTTACGTTTGGCACGCTCCAAGAGGTCGTAAAATATGAGAGACATCCTTCGAATTTCCATCGCCAGTGCTTTTCTTACCGTTGGGGTAGGAGCAGGCGCAGTTACGTCAACACCAGAGGTAGACGAGCTTCCCATTTTACAACAGGAATCTCAACACAGTGTTGCAGCTAAGCGAGTAAGCGCACTCTTTACCAGG
This sequence comes from Alteromonas sp. AO-Serp, assembly GCF_017849675.1. Classification (NCBI taxonomy): domain Bacteria; kingdom Pseudomonadati; phylum Pseudomonadota; class Gammaproteobacteria; order Alteromonadales; family Alteromonadaceae; genus Alteromonas; species Alteromonas sp. AO-Serp. The sequence goes on along the minus strand of NZ_JAFLMX010000105.1, from coordinate 12,552 downwards.
GCGCACTACAAGGAAATTTCGTTGGATGATGCACTCTCAGCTAGAGTTTACCAGCGCTTCATCGATTCATTAGATCACAATAAACAAGTGTTATTGCTGTCTGATGTTGTGGGTTTTGAGAAATACCGCACATTGTTTGATGATGCGCTGAGTAAAGGCAACCTCTCTGTTGCCTATGATATGTATAACGTAAGCGCAAAACGACGCATTGAGCGTTATGAATTTGCACTTGCACTGTTAGAGAAAGGCCCGTTCGACTTTGAAAAAGAAGGCGATAAGTTCTTTTACGACAGAGAAGATGCTGAATGGCCAGCCAATAAAGCTGAGCTGGATGAAATTTGGCGTCAACGCGTTAAATACGACGCGTTAAATCTAATACTTGCAGACAAAACGTGGGAAGAGGCGAAAGAGCTTCTTACCAAACGCTATACACGAGCGATTAAGCGCACTAAGCAAGCAAAGAGCGAAGACGTTTTTCAAACTGCAATGAATGCATTCGCACGTACAATTGAAGCTCACACCAGTTACTTATCTCCGCGTAACGCTGAACGTTTTCAAATGGACATGAACTTGTCGTTCGAAGGTATTGGTGCAGTATTGCAAAGCGAAGATGATTACACGGTAATCAAAAGCGTTGTACCTGGCGGTCCTGCAGACGAGTCTGGCGCAATAAAACCAGAAGATAAAATTGTTGGCGTAGCACAAGACGACGAAGAGTTTGTTGATGTGATTGGTTGGCGATTGGACGAAGTGGTTGAGTTAATTAAAGGCCCGAAAGGAAGTACTGTTCGTCTACAGGTTGAAAAAGGAGCCACGGACGCGAAAACCACGTCGGTCGTTAGCCTTACTCGCGATAAAATTAAGTTAGAAGATCGCGCAGCCAAATCGGAAGTATATGTGCCAGAGACAGGTCCTCACGCGGGTGAACCTCTAGGTGTAATCACCATTCCAAGTTTTTACAACAACCTTAGTATGGATGTTGCTAAAGAAATAGAAAGCTTGAAAGCGCAAAACGTTAAAGGCGTTATCGTAGACTTGCGCGGTAATGGCGGTGGTTCTCTAACCGAAGCAACGTTACTCACTGGCCTATTTATCGAAAAAGGCCCGGTGGTTCAAATTCGATACGGTCAAAGCAAAGTTAGCGTTAACCGTGATACAGATGGCGAAGTGGCTTACGATGGCCCGTTAACCGTATTAGTTGACAGATATAGCGCATCTGCTTCAGAGATTTTTGCGGCAGCGATGCAAGACTACAACCGTGCTCTCATCGTAGGTGAACAAACCTTCGGGAAAGGGACAGTGCAGCAGCATCGCGGTTTAGGTAAAATTTATGACCTTTACGACAACCCATTAGGTAGTGTTCAGTTTACTATCGCCAAGTTCTATCGCATTGACGGCGGCAGCACACAGCATAAAGGCGTTATTCCTGATATTCTTTATCCATCGGCAGTTGAACCAGCTGAATGGGGAGAAAGCCAAGCGGAAAATGCGTTGCCATGGGACAGTATCAATCGCGCTAACTATACGACGTTTGCAGACGGTACTGCTGCGCTTGATGTTTTAACAGCGAAGCACAACAAACGTATTTTACAAGATCCTGAGTTTTCTTATATCCAAGACGACATAAAGGAATATAAGGAAAATAAAGACAAGAACTTCATCTCATTAGTTAAATCTGTACGTGAAGGCGAGAAGAAAGAGGCGGAAGAGAAGTCGCTTGCTCGTGCTAACGAACGTTTACAGCGATTGGGAATGGAAACTGTCACAACATTGGACGACCTACCTGAAGATATGGAAGAATTAGATCCATTCTTGGACGAGGCAGCCAATATTACTTTCGATATGATCGAAACAGGCCGTTACGCTATCACAAGAAATTAAGTGATTAGAAAAAAGGGCTGGTCTAGGGCCAGCCCTTTTTTTGTGTCTATAAATTATTAAAACAATAATAAAGGGAAATAACATGGCTATCAGAGGTGAATTTTCCTCTCGAATAGGGTTCGTGCTAGCAGCGGCAGGCTCGGCAGTAGGACTAGGTAATATTTGGGGCTTTCCTACAAAGGTAGCAAGTAACGGCGGCGCAGCATTTGTTCTCGTATACTTACTGCTGGCTTTTGTACTCGCTTATCCCGTACTTATGGCAGAACTTATAATCGGTCGTAGTTCACGTTCGAATATGGTTGACGCTTTAGGTAAAATATCAGGCAATTTCGTCGGAAGGCTAACGGGCATTTGGGGCTGTGTTACCGTGTCACTTATCCTTGCATTCTACGCTATTGTAGGCGGATGGATGCTGGTTTATTTCGCCGATGCAGCCGTTAGCATGGTGGGATTTACGAGTGCTAGCGACTGGCTACTCACTTCATCAGTTACGCGTAACATTATTTTCTGCTTCTTATTCATGGGCTTAACTGCATTTATCGTTGTCGGTGGTGTAAAGTCAGGCATTGAGAAGTGGTCGGTGCGTTTGATGCCTACATTGGTTATTCTCATTCTTGCACTGATTGTTTATGTGAGCCTACAGCCTGGTGCCGTAGAAGGTTGGTCAGCATATTTAGTACCTGACTTCTCTCGCGTTCTAGACCCAGACTTATTAATTAACGCCATGGGACAAGCCTTTTTCTCAATGTCTTTAGGTGTGGGTACCATGCTGGTTTATGGTTCATACTTAAGTAAAAATGAAAATCTACCAAGCATTGGTGCGTCGGTAGCGCTTGTCGATATCGGTGTTGCGGTTATTGCGGGTATGCTTATTATCCCGGCCATGTACGTTGCATTAAACAACGGCGTTGAAATCTTCACACCTGAAGGCGCGTTAATCCAAGGTGATACGCTGATTTTCAAAGTACTACCAGCACTGTTTGATACCATTGGTAGCGTAGGTCTTTTCGTTGCTTTTACCTTTTTCGCGCTAATGGCGATTGCTGCCGTCACGTCTTCAATTTCAATGTTGGAAGTTCCCGTTGCGTTTATGGTAGAAAGTAAAGGTCTTCAACGTAAAAAGGCCGTGTTATTAATGGCATCGGTCATCTTTGTATTAAGCTGCATCATCATCTTAAATTTTGAAACCTTGTTCGGCTTTGTTATCGCATTAACTACCGAGTATAGCCAACCGTTACTAGGACTCGCCTTGTGTATTTTCGCAGGTTGGGTGTGGCGCAGAGATGCAATACTCGATGAACTTAAACAAGGTGATCAGTTTGCTGAACACAGCATTTTCTGGAAGATTTGGCCTTGGTACGTTCGCTTTGTGTGTCCCGTTATCATTGCGCTTATGTTCTACCGCTCAGTCTTCTAAAGCATTCTGGTAAAAAGCGGACAGCACGCTTAACGCGTTACAAATACAATAATAAGGTTTTAAAAAACGACAATGACGAATAAAGAAATAAAAACGCCGTCACTTCTCGATGCAATGCTTCCTATTCTTGCGTTAGTCATAATGATGGGAAGCGCAGTTTATTTGTTTGCCGATAACTCTTCTTACGGTCCAAACCAAATTGCACTTCTTTTAGCGATGGGCTTAGCTGCTATCATTGGAATGAAAAATGGCTACAGCTGGAAAACTATCGAAAAGGGCATTGTAGACGGTATCTCAATGTCTTTAGGTGCCTGCTTGATTCTGTTAGCGGTAGGTTCTCTTATTGGCACATGGATGCTAGCTGGAACCGTGCCTACGCTTATCTATTTCGGTTTAGAGTTGCTTAACCCCTCGTTTTTCTATGCTGCCGCTTGTCTGATTTGTGCGGTTGTTGCAATGAGTATAGGTAGTTCTTGGACTACCGCGGCGACTGTGGGTGTTGCGCTAATGGGGGTTTCTGCAGGTATGGAAATGTCGGCAGCCATAACAGCCGGCGCAGTAGTTTCAGGTGCATACTTTGGCGATAAAATTTCGCCCTTATCTGAAACAACAAACTTAGCGCCTGCCGTTGCGGGCACGGATTTATTTGAGCACATTCGTTACATGCTTTGGACGACGATTCCGAGCTTTGTTATTGCGCTTATTCTATTTACGGTACTAGGCTTTAGTGAAGTGGGTGAAGCCAAAGCAGAACGCATTGAGCAGATGCAACTTTTGTTAAATGAGTCCTTTGACTTAGGTTGGCATTTGTTAATCCCCCTTGTCGTTTTGCTCACCTTAGCGATTAAAAAGATGCCTGCGTTTCCAGCTGTTTTTATCGGCGCTTTGTTAGGTGGCGTTTGGGCAGTTGTATTCCAGTGGGATGTGGTTACTTCTATGGCAAGTGGTGACGACTCGGTGAATGTAGGTGCGTTGAAGGTAGTTTGGACTGCGCTTTTCGATGGCGTGAGCTTCTCAACACCTGACGAGAACTTAAATAGCTTGCTTTCTCGTGGTGGCATGTCTTCTATGTTAAATACCATTTGGTTGATCATCTGTGCAATGTCGTTTGGTGCCGTATTAGAGCGTGTTGGCCTATTAAAGCGTGCAGTTTCTGCCATATTAATTGGTGCAAAATCCGCAGGGGATATGGTGAGCCGAACCATTCTTACTTGTTTTGGTACCAACCTGGTTACTGCGGATCAGTATATTTCAATCGTGATGCCAGGCCGTATGTACAAAGAAGAATTCAAAAAGCGTGGTTTAGATCAATTGAATCTTTCTCGAAGCCTTGAAGACGGCGGCACACTTACGTCTCCACTTATTCCTTGGAACACCTGTGGTGCTTACATGCACAGTGTTTTATTAGTCAATCCATTTGATTACGTATTCTATGCATTCTTCAACGTAATCAACCCGATCCTTGCTGTTATTTATGCGTATTTAGGTATTAAGATTTTACGTATTACGCCACCGCATGTTGAAGTAAACAGCAAAGATACGGTTTAACACAGAGTTCCAATTAAACCCACGTAGGCTTTCTTCCTGGAGGATCTATGTCAGTTCAAGCTAAACGCCGGGCGGATTACCAGCCGCCCGCTTTTTCAATAGCGACAGTTGACCTACATATAACGCTACACCCAACGCAAACCAAAGTTATCAGCACGTTGTCCGTCACTCGTAATGGCGCGCACGATAGTCCTTTAGTACTTGATGGCGATAATTTATCGCTAGATTCTATTTCTATTAACGGTACGCATCTATCTGATAATGAATACACAGTAACAGATAGCGCTTTAAGCGTAGTTACTGAACTTGATGAGTTCGTCATAGAAATTACCAATACCATTGCCCCTGAGCACAACAAAGCGCTGGAAGGCTTGTATTTATCAGGTGGTGCCTATTGTACGCAGTGTGAAGCGGAAGGGTTTCGTCGCATTACGTACTTCATGGACCGCCCGGATGTTTTGTCGGTCTACACAGTGACGGTAGTTGCCGACAAATCAGTACCGATGCTTTTGGCCAATGGCAACCCAGTGGACAAGGGCGAAGTTGACGAAAATGCGCATTTTGTTAAATGGCACGATCCACATCCAAAACCTTGCTACCTTTTTGCTCTAGTTGCCGGTGACTTCGATTTACTTACCGATAGCTACACCACCACTAGCGGTAAAGAGGTTGCGCTAGAGCTTTATGTTGATAAAGGCAAAAAATCTCAAGGTATTTTCGCATTAGAATCTCTCAAACGGGCGATGAAGTGGGACGAAGATGTGTTCGGGTTAGAGTACGACTTAGATATCTACATGATTGTTGCCGTCGATTTCTTCAATATGGGAGCGATGGAAAACAAGGGCTTAAATGTATTTAACAGTAAGTTTGTATTAGCCGATCAAAAAAGTGCCACCGACGATGACTTTTTCAATGTTGAGTCGGTTATCGCGCATGAGTACTTCCACAACTGGACCGGCAACCGTGTTACTTGTCGCGATTGGTTCCAGCTAAGCCTTAAAGAGGGGCTTACTGTATTTAGAGACCAACAGTTCAGCGCTGATATGACTTCGGCGTTAAGTAATCGTATAAAGCACGTTCGTGTTATGCGAGAACACCAGTTTGCAGAAGATGCGAGTGCAATGAGTCATCCAATTCGTCCAGAAGAAGTCATTGAAATGAACAACTTCTACACGGTGACGGTTTATGACAAAGGCGCTGAAGTTATTCGCATGTTCCACACATTATTGGGGCCTGACGGCTTCAGACGTGGTATGGACGAGTACTTTAGAAGACACGACGGTCAGGCTGTCACCTGTGATGACTTCATTTCAGCAATGCAGACTGCTACTGATTTAGATTTAACCCAGTTTACCCGCTGGTATAGTCAATCTGGTACGCCAGTGATTTCTGTCGCACACAGCACTGAGGTCGATGATGATGGCATTGTTAAGCATAGCTTTACATTGTCACAGCACACACCTGCAACCTCCGATCAGAAAGAAAAGCTTCCTCTATATATTCCTGTAAATATCGAGATTATTGATGATGAGGGGAAAAGCTATACAGACAACGAGTCGTTAATTCAAAACGGCATGGTCATTTTAAAAGATGATTCTATGCGTTTTACTGTAGAAGCCAAAACTACTAATTTAACACCTGTAGTATTGGGTAACTTCTCAGCGCCAGCGAAAGTAGAAAACCCATTGGGGACAGAGTCTTTACTTACTATATTTAAGCATGCGAAAGATCCATTTAATCGTTGGGATGCAATGCAAACGTTGTATGACCGCTGTGTGAAGCAATTAGAGGAATCGCCGGGGTCTGGTATCAGCAATGAAATCTGGAACGGTATCAAGCAAGCGATTGCCCAAGAGCAGAACAACCTTGAATTGCTGAGTGAATGTTTAGTCATACCTTCGTTTGAGACACTGTGCCAAAGCCGAAGTAATATAAACGTTTCCGCACTTTCGAAAGCGAGAAAAGCGTTCTGCGACCAGTTTGCTCGCGCACTCGAAAAAGAGCTAAAACAAGTCTTCGAAAATATTGAGAAAAGCGCGTATTGCTACACGCAAGAAGCGGTGAATCAACGTCGCTGCAAAAATGTCGTGCTTGCACACTTAGCGCGGTTACCCCAACACGAGCATATTGTGATTTCTCAGTTTGAAACCGCTGATAATATGACAGATACGCTAGGCGCGTTGAGAAGCGCACAACACTGTAGTTCCACCACTTTCGACAGTTTGATGGCTCAGTTTGAGGAATCGTGGAATCATGACCCGCTTGTTTTAGACAAATGGTTCGCACTCCACGCTACACAAAATCGAGACGATATCTTTGCGACTATCACAATGTTATGTGAGCACCCTCAGTTCGCAATGAGTAACCCGAACCGCGTTCGTTCTGTTATTGGTAGCTTCGCTTTCTATAACAGCGAAAGGTTTCATGCACTCGATGGCAGTGGATATAAATTTGTAACCGACTACTTACTTAAGCTCGATGCGGTCAACCCACAGGTTGCCGCCCGTATTGTAACGCCACTGACGCAATGGCAGGGCTTTGCAAGCGAGCATCAGGTTCATATGAAGCAACAGCTTGGCCGTTTGCTTAATCACAAAGGTTTAAGTAAAGATTTGTTTGAAAAAGTAAGTAAAAGCCTTGCTTATGACAAGCATTAGCCAAACTGACTCGGTTTTTTACTTTTCAATAAATGCACCTTACAAGCAATGTGAGGTGCTTTATATTCCATCTATGCCAGATGTGGTCATGGTCAGTGAATCAGGCCTAAGTGTCCAAGTACCGACTAACCGGCTCAGGCAATTTGTTACGTCTGATGGTATTAAAGGTCGTTTTAGGATGATTATTGATGCCAACAAAAAAATAAAATCCTTTGAAAGGCTCGCATAGAGCCTTTTTTGTACGCGACGAATTACTCTCTTGTATACGAGCTTTCACCACTCCCATACGTAACACTTATGCGTTTTCTTTAGTCATTGAGCGTTCCAAAATACTTAACGCAACAGTTTCGCAATATTTTTGTACATTTTTCCTGCAAGTTTATAAATGCCTTTTATACTCACAATAAAGCAATAACTATTTGATACGACTAATGTTGTAAATTTTGTTAACTGGTAGGATTAGTTCTTGCGGTTATGGCAAAATGATGTAATGATTTTGTTAATCGTTATGGTTGGTCATGATGTCACGTATTAAGTCACATCGACTTGGGAGTATAAAAATATGAAAAACGGGCCTAGCGCTTTTAAGATATCACCGGTAGCAGCGGGAGTTCTCTCACTGCTAGGTGCTGCTGCAGTACCAGCACACGCTGCGAATTGGCAAGTGGGTGATGTAAGTATTTCTTTAGATTCAACATTTACATTAGCTACAAGTATTCGAACAGAGGCAAGAGATTACGACCTTATAGGTAACAGTAACCATCCTCAATTCGACTGGAGCGGTTATCACGCAGCTTTCAACCCTTTATACCCAAGTGGCGACGTGTGGGGTTTAGCAGATGGCGGTTATTCCACCAATGGTGACCTTGGTAACCTTGCACACGATCCAGGTGACGCGTTTGCAACGCAAATTTCAGGTACTCATGAATTAGATATCAATTTTGGCGACTATGGTTTCTTCGCCCGTGGTTTCTGGTTCTACGACTTTGAGCAAATGGACGGCGACCGTCCATACTCTAACCCAATAACGGGTAACCAATACGACTTGTGTCAAGACCCTGAAGCAGAAGACCTACTGTGTACCGATGTACGTCTTTACGACGCATTCTTCTATGGCGACTGGTGGATTGGCGACAAACCACTTACGCTTCGTGTAGGCCGTCAGGTGATCAGTTGGGGTGAAAGTACATTCATCCAGCACGGTATTAACACAACGAACCCTGTTGATGTAACACGAGCTCGTGCTCCAGGTGCAGAACTTAAAGAAGTATTCCTTCCAGTAGGGATGGTGTACGCGTCTTTAGGTTTGACTGACACAGTGAGTATTTCTGGTTATTACCAGTACGAATGGCAGCGCAGCTGGCTTCCAGTTTCTGGCAGCTACTTCGCGGGCAACGACTTTGCAGGTGAGGGCGGTCAACGCCAAAATATCCAGCTTGGTTTCAGCGGTAACCCAGACATCGACTTAGATCACCTTCTCACTGCGTTAAACGGATATGGCGATTTGCTTCGCTCTGGCGCTAATCCAGCTGACATTTCGCAAGCATACCTTGCTTATCCAACCAAAGTGGCTATCCGCGGTTTTTCTGACGAAGCGCACAATGACGCGGACGATCAGGGTCAATACGGTTTACGCTTGACGTGGTTTGCTGAGAATTTGAATGAAACAGAGTTTAGTTTCTATCACATCAATTACCACAGCCAACGCCCGCTTATCTCAGGTAAGACATCCGATTTTACTGCTGAAGGAATTGGCGCGGATCTCGCGTTCCTAGCGTCTAATACCGTTACTCGCGACAACATCACTGAACTGGGTGCATTTACACAGTCAGAGTTCTTCTACCCAGAAGATATCAAACTTTATGGTATGAGCTTTAACACTAACATCGGTACTACGGCTCTTGCGGGTGAATTTGCTTACCGTGTAGATGAGCCGCTTCAAATCGATGATGTTGAATTGCTTTACATGGGTATGCCAGAGCAGCTAGCGAATGCTGGGCTACGTCCAGATTTAGAAGGTATTTCACAGCTAAACAATATCGGAAGAGCAGTAGGCCCAGGCGAAACAGCGGAAGGTTATCTATTCTCTGATACATGGCAAATGCAGTTTACTGCCTCACACGTGTTTGGCCCTAAATTTGGCTCTGACAACTTCGTACTGTTAGGCGAAGTAGGTTATGTGAACGTTGTAGATATGCCAGATCCGAACGTAATTCGCTTAAATGCGCCTGGTACAGCACGTACGCCGTCACTAGAGCCTATCAATGGCAATAGTCGTGAAGGTTTACACCAAGCGCTATCAGACGGACCAGAGACTAACCCGTTTGCTACAGACGATGCGTGGGGTTACCGCTTACTTGCTGTCGCTGATTACAACGACGTCATGGCCGGAATTAACTTACGTGCTCGTGCAACATTCTCTCACGATGTAGAGGGTACAACACCAGACCCTCTATTCCTTTTCACAGAAGATGTTAAGTCTGCTGCAATTTCATTGACGTTCGACTACCTAAGCAAGTGGTCAGCAACAGCGTCGTACAGCGCTTTCTGGGGCGGTATTGGTACTACTAATGCGCTATCAGACAGAGACTTCGTTTCATTTAACATCAAATATGCAATCTAAGAGTGGTATTTATGATTAGAAAAGTAGGAATTATCGCTGCGGCTTTGTCACTTGCTCTGTCAGGTGCAAGCGCGATGGCAAAGGTGTCTGACGCAGATGCCAATAAACTAGGTAACGAATTGACGCCACTGGGCGCTATGAAAGCAGGTAATGCAGACGGCAGTATCCCAGCGTGGACTGGCGGTATAACTTCAGCACCAGCGGGCTACACAGTGGGTGATCACCATCCAGACCCGTACCCTGAAGATAAAGTGCTATTTGAAATCACGGCACAAAACTATAAAGAATATGCGGACTTTCTATCTGAAGGTCAGAAAAAGCTTTTCGAAGCTTACCCTGAAACCTTCCGTATGCCGGTTTACCCAACGCGTCGTTCTGCGTCTAATCCACAGGCTATCTACGACGCAACTAAGGTAAATGCAACTAGCGCGGAGCTACTAGACGGCGGTAACGGAATTAAAGGGGCTGTTCTCGGTATTCCGTTCCCAATTCCACAAAATGGTCTTGAAGCTATTTGGAACCATATACTTCGCTATCGCGGTGAAGCGGTTCAGCGTAATGGTGGTCAAGCTGCAGTAACAACTGGCGGTGATTACAACGTAATTGGTTTTGACGAGCAGTTATTAATTAAGTACGCAGAGGAAGGTGCTACACCAGAAAAGCTTACTGACGAAAACGTTCTTTTCATGTTTAAACAAAAAGTAACAAAGCCAGCTCGTTTGGCGGGTACAGCGCTGCTTGTACATGAAACAGTTGACCAAGTAAAAGAGCCGCGTAAAGCATGGACCTACAACACGGGTCAGCGCCGTGTACGTCTAGCACCAAACATTGCTTATGATACACCTGGAACTGCAGCTGATGGCCTTCGTACTACCGATGACTTTGATATGTTTAACGGCTCACCAAACCGTTACAACTGGAAGTTAGTGGGTAAGAAAGAAATGTTCGTTGCATACAACAACTATGCACTTCATTCAGATAATGCGAAGTACGATGACATCTTAAAGCCAAATCACGTTAATCCAGACCTAACACGTTGGGAAAAACACCGCGTTTGGGAAGTAGAAGCCACATTGAAAGACGGTTTCCGTCATATTTATCAAAAGCGTGTATTCTTCATTGATGAAGATAGCTGGCAAATTCAAGTTGCTGATATGTATGATAATCGTGGCGAACTTTATCGTGTTGGTGTAGCGTATGGTGTGAACTATTATGAAGTACCTACCCAGTGGTCTACGCTGGATGTGTACCATGACTTGAACTCTCGTCGTTACCTGGCCATTGGCCTCGATAACGAAGAAGAGATGTACGACTTCACCGTACGCCCACGAGATGTGGAATTCACACCTCAGGCGTTACGACGAGAAGGTATGCGCTAATCGCCTTAAACAACAAACGGTTGGCAATTGCCAGCCGTTTTTGTATGCAGACAATTATAAATAGGGGGAATGGTTAATTATGAAAAAAACCATTGCAGCGTGCATTGCCGCCACTTTCGCAGTTAATTACTCTACAACTGCAATCGCCGAAGAAGCATTCATGGCACCATTGGTTGAGCAATCGGTTCTTTTGGACATAGACGCTGATACATTTGTCGTTATTGTCGGTGAACGCGGTCACGTGTTAGTTTCAGAGGATGGTGAGGCATTTACTCAAAAAGCCGTACCAACACAATCAACGCTTACAGCGACAACTGTTGTAGGCGATAATATTTGGGCAGTGGGCCACGACGCTGTCATTCTTCATTCTTCAGATAAAGGCGAGACGTGGGAGATTCAAAATTTCCAACCCGAACTCCAGCGCCCATTTTTAGACGTATTATTCTTTGACGAAAAGCAAGGTATTGCTACAGGCGCTTACGGCTTGTTCTACCGCACATTAGACGGAGGCAAAACGTGGAATGCTGAGCGTCATGCCAGTTTACTTGACCCAATGGATCAAGAGTATCTAGAAGACATCCGCAAAGAAAACGAAGAATTCTATCAGCAAGAGCTTGAGTCTATTTTACCCCATTTAAATCGAGTTACCCTTGACGGTGATACGCTTTACCTGGCTGGTGAAGCTGGACTGCTAGCAAAAAGTAACAATATGGGCGAATCGTGGGAGCGATATTACGTCGACTATACTGGGTCTTTTTTCGATATTAAGCCGCTTGATGAAAATACCGTACTCGCCGTGGGCCTTCGCGGAAACATATTTGTAAACAGAAATGAAGGTGAGTGGGAGTATGTACAAACCTGTTCCACTAGCACACTTAATTCAATTCTAATTGGTTCTGAGTCTAAGGTTTATGCATTAGGCAACAACGGCATGATGGTTAGCGCACAGCGACCGCTTCCTACGAGTATGCGAGACCCTTACGCATCCGTTTCGGATTGCGAGGCAGACGAGGGCATTGTAGTTTCTCAAATTAAAGACAAAGCCGC
>NZ_JAFLMX010000172.1:0-13808 GCF_017849675.1 Alteromonas sp. AO-Serp | reverse complement strand
TACCATATGCCCGGCGTCACTAATGGTGTGGAACGTCGCTTTGGGTAGTACATTTTTTAGCTGCTTAATTGTTTCTGCTGGTGCAATGGCGTCTTGCTGGGCAGTAATAAACGTTACTGACGCGTTGATCTTTGCGAGCGCTTTAACGGTACTTTCTCGTGGTGTGGTTGCTAGCGTGTGGTTGAGTAACGTTGTTTTACCTAAATCCTGCGCCATCGATTTTACAACGCCAGCCACTTTTTCATCCGCTAAGCGGGAAGGGTGGATAAATCGCGAAAGATAAGCGTCGTTGTCGGGCTTAAAGTTACCTTGCTTAAGCATAGTAGTAAGCTGCTTACGCTTTGCAATTTCTTCTTTTGATAACCCTTCTGGGTTGTAACCGATTAAGGTTAGCGAAGCAATATTGGCAGGATTGCGCTGTGCTACTAATGCAGCTATAAACCCGCCCATCGAATAACCCACAAGGTGCACTTTTTCGTTATCAAGAATACGATCTTCACTTAATGCCAGCATTTCTTCTAGCGATGCTGCCCATTGAAGCGGTACATAACGACGTTGTGCAATATTTAGTTCGCGCCAAAGCGGTAGAAATACGCGCTCGTCACAGAGCGTACCGGGAAAAAATAAAACAGGGTGCTGCACAGACACGTGTGCTCCTTAACAATAAACTGGCAAGTTACATGCTACCATAGCGCGCTTTTTAATGAATGGTCGCTAAGTAGAAAACGACCAAGCGGTAGTAACTGCCCATACAGACGATTATGACAGAACAACAATATACAGGTAGCTTTGCAGAGCGAGCACTCGCATGGTTTGATAAACACGGGCGAAAGCATTTGCCTTGGCAACAAGACGTTACGCCATATAAGGTGTGGGTGTCGGAAATAATGCTGCAGCAAACTCAAGTCACCACGGTAATTCCCTACTTTAAACGCTTTATGGCGTCTTTTCCCACAGTGCACGACTTGGCTAAGGCTTCTCAAGACGACGTGCTTCATCATTGGACTGGGCTTGGCTACTACGCAAGAGCAAGAAATCTTCACAAAGCTGCGAATACGCTGGTAGAAAAGTACAACGGCGAGTTTCCCTATAGTCTAGAAGAAGTCATGGATTTACCCGGCATAGGGCGCTCTACCGCTGGGGCGATACTTTCGCTGTCTCGCAATATGCGCTTTCCTATATTAGATGGCAACGTGAAGCGTGTGTTGGCCCGATACTATTCAATCGGCGGGTGGCCGGGACAGAAAAAAGTAGAGAATCAGCTTTGGGAAGTGGCCGAGAAAAACACGCCCACTAATTCAGAAGGCGGACGTTGTGCCAACTATACGCAGGTGATGATGGACTTGGGCGCGATGATCTGTACGCGAAGCAAGCCAAAGTGTGATGAGTGCCCGCTTCAAGCCGACTGTATTGCCTACGCCCAAGGCGCGCAAGCCGACTACCCGGGTAAGAAGCCGAAAAAGGCGCTACCGGAGAAATCCACCTATATGATGGTGGCACAGTTTAACAGCCAAGTGTATTTAGAGCAGCGTCCCTCAACAGGGCTGTGGGGTGGCCTATATGGTTTTATTGAGGTGTCTTCAATAGAAGAGGGGATTGAGCAGTTGGCCAAGCGAGGTATCAGTGTCGACGAAACCCGAACGCTTGAAGGGTTCCGTCATACCTTTAGCCATTTTCATTTAGATATCACCCCAGTAGTGGCCGTGGTAAACTCTGCTCCAACAAAGCGCGTAGCCGAAACGCCATTTCGTTGGTTTTCGTTGAACGAGCCTATTGAAGTTGGTTTGGCGGCACCTACAACCAAGATTATTCAGCAGTTAATGCGTTAGGCGTTCTAAGCCCAACGTAATATTGATTGCTAAGCAGATAGCGAACGAAAGGAAATCACATGGCAAGAACGGTATTTTGTCGCAAGCTTCAAAAAGAAGCTGACGGCTTAGATTTCCAACTTTATCCGGGTGAACTGGGTAAGCGTATTTTCGACAACATTTCTAAAGAAGCATGGGCTGAATGGCAAAAGAAACAGACCATGCTGATTAACGAACACAAGTTGAATATGATGGAGCCGAATGCCCGTAAGTTTTTAGAAGAAAAAATGTCGGCCTACTTGTTTGACGACGTAGAGCCTACGATTGAAGGCTATGTTCCGCCTGAAAAATAAGCAAAAAAGCCTTTTTTGAGCAAACAATGCGCAAACAGTAATAAAAGCGCAAAAAAAGCGAGAAAAACGGTTGACTTGTGAAGGCGAAAACCGTTTAATACGCACCCACAGCAGGACAGGCAGTAAACGCCTAGAGCGCTAACAAGTTTCAGCCTCGATAGCTCAGTTGGTAGAGCAGCGGATTGAAAAGTGCAAGCACTTCCAATCAGATTTACCAAAAAAGCTTTTAGAGCAATAGTTTTAAAGTTAGTAAGCACTTCGATAAAGCTTGCAAAGTTTTGCAAAGTTTTTTATAAAGCTTACATAGCACAGTTTAAGTGCCTCGATAGCTCAGTTGGTAGAGCAGCGGATTGAAAATCCGCGTGTCCCTGGTTCGATCCCGGGTCGAGGCACCATCATTGAAGCCCTTGCATTTCTGCAAGGGCTTTTTTTGTTGCTGTTTTATAGGTAGTAAATACATCGGATTCAAAATCCGTTGCTAGCGAGGGTGTGACGATTCAAGTCCGGCCTCTGATACCATCCATTAAATTCTTTGCAAGGTTGGGCTCTACCCCATAAAAGGGGAGCGGCATCGATCTTACAGGGTTGATAACATCACCCCATACGCAATAGGCCATTATTCCTATTCGTTAACACCGAGCCGGCGAACGTGGTGTTTTCACAAATCAATTTATTCCAGATTAATGAGTATTGTTTCGGGTCGACCGATTTGGCTATAACACATAGTTTCGGTAAAAACTATTGAGTCGATAAAGGCATACAAGATATCGAGTTCAACTTGAGCTATTTCAGAAATGAGCTCAACAGTTTTCTCAAACCAATCTTTAAGACCTAAATTAATAAAATAATTAGCCTTACTATGTGCTTCCATATATTGCTCATGATTGATAAAAGTGCTCTTCATAAGTGTCAGCAAATCAGTAATGAATGACATTCTTAGAAACCCCGTCATAAACTCTCTCCATGTAATATACTGAATGTCTAGCGCTGAAAGTGCATTCAAAAAACCTGTTAACCTATAAATAATCCTACCAACGAAAGCAGCTGACTTTAAACCATCAACAGGAAGCAATGTGCCTATTACAGTTATAGCTCCTAAATTCAAAAAACCATTAGCTACACTTGCATGTGATCCCGCTAAAGCCGCAGTTAGACAGGAGCTTAATATGACTATAGGGGGCAATTCGCCTTTGCACGGTAAAAACCACGTATCAACTTTGTCTTCTCCTATTTGCAGCCAGCCGTTAGCTTCACTTCCGCCATGGTTACCATGACAGTCAATTATTAGAATTGGGGCTTCATTGTCTTTCAGGGCATTGATGAATTCAGCTTTAGAAGATACATCGATAATATTAAGTTCTACTGTATTATCAATTTCAATATACTGTTTTAATCCAGCTTCTAAAATTTTCCGAAGAGGGTCATTTGATTTAAATGATCTAATTACAGTTACATGTTGAAAATCATCTTTATGCATTGATAAAGTCGTCGAACGAGTTGCCTGCATCAGAAATTGATTTCCAGGTGTAGTATGTATCTTAGAAATCTCATGCGAGAACATCAGTGGAACCTTTCCAAAACGGACCCATTCAATTGGCACATCTGTACATAGGGTCAAAGAATCCGCGTTTTTTTCAACGAAATTCTGAAGTTTTTTCCCGATCTCATCTTTTAATGTCTCGAGGTAGGTACCTAGTTTCTCTTTAAAGTTCGCCTGAGACTTTGGTTTATAAGATGCGTAAAGACTTTCCAACTCTTTTACTTTGCTGACATGGAAATTTATCGAGTTAGGCAATCTGAGAGCAGGTGAACAGTTCGAAATACTTAGACATTGAATTCCGATAACTGTAAACGCAAGTTCAAACTGACGTATTGACAACACCTCTCTTACCACATCGTTTTTGAAGGGTAACGGTGCGCTATCGTCTACTTCAAAGCTTGCGCCTGAATAGGCTGGATTTTTCAAGACTGCATCTAGCAGGAATCTTTTAGCTTTTTTGTCCTTTATTAGTCTTAATATCTGATTCCACCATTGGCTATTGAATTTATATTGGTGTGCGAAAATGCTTGGAGAGTAAATGATTAGATCGGATTTATTGCCAGCTTTAATTCGCGGTAGTTTTGAGAGCATTTTTTCCGCAATATTGACCATTGCGTCAATATACTCACCCTTGTCAAAAGAACCGGGTATTAGACGCACATCGTTAAACTGAAATCCCAAACTAACAAGGGCGGCTTCAGTGGCTTGCGTTACTCCATGAGCCCTAGAGACCCAATCATCCTGTTGAATTTTCCAATTTTTTCTAGGACTGTAATTCTCCAAAAGACTAGTGATTTCTTCAGGAAGTAGAGTTGTGTTACGTATCTCTTCGAATCTACTTTTAATAAGTGAGTCGAATGAAAAAATACTAAAATCATCACCAAGATTTATCTGAGCGCAAGAATCTGTAGATATTGTTATTGGACTATACTTAAACTCACTAACAATTGATTTAACTGAGTATTCTTCACTAGGAAGATAAGTTATGAAAATAAATGGGTGATCTTTCAAAGTCTGAAGGATTTCTACTGCGGACTCAGGGCTCACAAACAAGTAGTTCGGGTCGCTTATATTGCATCTAAATTCAATAAGCTTTTCTTGTGAAAAAAATATCTCAATGGCATCTTGAGGATACAATGGCACCAAAGTTAAAGCTGAGTGATAGCCTTGATTCATCAGCTCAGCAAGAAACCCCTGAAAAGGTGAGTGAATCAATGTCTGATTTGAACTTGGCATGAGGAATACGTTTATGATTGATGTTGTTCCTATGCCAAGATGCATTGAATGTTCCTTTTAAATTGCGCTGAAGTAAATAAAGTTCTTTAATGAAATCACTGTTTGAATTTTTCAATTGAGACAACATTGTGATTTCCTGAATTAACGCCAGCATCGGAGGGTTCGAAGTCAAGTATCCCTCTCAGGAGTACCTTTGAGATACAAAGCTCATTTGCTAGTTCTTGGAAACTACGACCATATACTGAAATGTAGTTTTGTAACGCGTCCTTTACTAACTCAGATTTCTCAATTGGAATCAAATAGTCATCTTTTTCTTTTTTTGCTTCATGCTTTTTTAAAGTTATGACATGGCCCTTATATCTAGATTCAGACAGTAGATCCAACTGACGCGCCCGATACAGAATAGCAGCTTTGCTGACCCCCCACCGCTCTTTTAAAGCAGATAGCATTCGCCAGTCCATGCGGCGTCCAACTTTGAACTCTTGCACAAATGAAAGTCGAGGGAGTAAAAATGCACTTGCAAAACGATTAGCCTGAGATTCCGTTTGCTTACAACCTGTTACAATACCCTCGTGCATTATCAAGTGTCCGACTTCATGTGCAATATCGAACCTTAAACGACCAGGACTATCTTTCGCGTCATTTCTAACAATTACAGGTCTTTTTAAAACACTAGACAAGGCATCTACATCTGCGGATACACCTTCGAAAGAAGTTACAACTGCGCCAGCGCATTCCGCGACTCTAGTCATATTTTCTATTGGACCGAGCCCTAAGCTCCAATGTGTTCTCGCTTTTTCAGCAACTCGCTCAATATCCATCGCTGAACGAACTTCTCCTTCAGATGGAAAGTTCACTTCGGGAAAATTTACGTACTTAGATAAAAGGTTAACCAACCTGATAAAAAGAGCGACGTTCGCTTTAGCTCTAATTCTAGAAGATTGCTTTGCGGTCCGATTACTTCTAAAGTGTATACTTGAGTCGTCAAGTACCCCCATTGGTAATATACCGAAAAAGCCACTCTCAATATTGAGGTGGCTCGCCAGTTCGTGCATTTGTAACGGAGAAGGTGTTCTTACGTCTGTCTCTAGTTGATGAATGTATTGTCTAGTTGTTCCAATTCTGTCGGCAAGTTCAGCTAACGTTAAACCATTCAAAACCCTAGCTAGCTTTAAGTTATCTCCAATAAACATTTCTTTTTCGGTATTTTTATTCATTTTTATCGTGAGTTTTCTTTGACTCATCCGTATTCGGTATACTTGTTTTCGGTGAACTAAGCGAAACTGCTTTTGCAAGTTCTGAATCTATTGATGTCACGTATCCAGACACATGTTCAGAAAGCTTCCAAATACAACTAGGGTCATCATGTCTACTATATCCGACGAAGAAAACTTCATAGTCACGGCTATTATCTTCCTCAGCACTTTGATTGACATCGATAACAAATCGCCATCGAACAGGATTTTCTGATTCAATGTCATTATCCAGTTCATCTTCCCAATTGAATGATGTTTGTTGCTCTCGGGCAAACTTTTTAATCTGTGTTGACTCTGTTTCGCACACAGCAGTTAAAGCCACTTTGGTAGGAGACAAGTAATCATCCCGCGTAAATCGAAAGGGAGCCCCCTCTATGTTCATTACAAGTCGATTACTTGGATCCGTTATTCCCAACCACCAGTGGTCTAGAGCAAGATTCTTCAATCTGTTTTTCTGCCGGTCAAACCTCGTACAGCCAATTGAATAGCCAGAATCAAATTTAGATTGTAGGTCGTCATCTGTGGAAAAACATTCATCTAATAACGCTTGCGCGATAATTGCTAATCGTTCATTTGTGAAGCTAGCCACAAAATCTGATGGTACATTTTCTGACATCTTTTATACTCTACTTGGTGAAATGCTGGGTTTGTCAAGCTATCTTGCGGCATTAACTTAATTCTGTCAAGCAGTTTGGGGGAATTCTTAATTTTGTCAAGCCAGCATCTTGAGTTGTAAATGATGATGTTATATTTCTTTCACTCGTATGAAATAAACACCCACATCCAGCCAGTAATGCAAGAAGTTATCTTCCCATATCTGATACATATCTGTTGCTTGCTCAATAGGAAACACACCGAACAGGTTTTGAAAAACACCTGCATCGAAATCAAAGTCGAGGTCTTTTGCTAGCTCTGCATAGGGGATGTTTCCTATATAGGCAAAATCGGTGACGTAGCAAAAGTGCCATGCGTTATTGCGTTTCTCCAAACGAATCTCTACAGGGTGAAAACCACCACTTTCAGCTGAGTAATTAAGGTCTCTGAAGTTAATTGTCACGCTTGTTTGTGACACGCTATGCTGGACAAGTAAATCGACGAGTGCTTGTGCAAATCGCTTTGAGACTGGCAAAGCGAGTCCCTCATAATGAATATGCATAATAAAAACTCTTCTAATTGAAATCTATGAATGTGAGCGCTGCCTAGCGCGTCTGTACGACGCTTTCAAGCAACTAAGTAAAGTAGCTGACTAGCAATTTGCAATGTCTTCTACGTCGCTTTCAGTAGCGTTATTCGTTATGCTTCTGAAACGCTAGTGCTGCGTGAGTCCGACTTACTTTTGTTATGTAGACAGCGCTCGATTCTTGGTTCGCTATTGTTGTTCGCGCAATCAAGCGCTAGGGACGATAACTGATGAGTAGAGCAGGGTGCTAACTACGATTTTGCTAACTTTGCGTTGGCCGGAGTATTCCCCTTTGCGACAGTCTTTGGCGGCGGTATTAAGAACTCATCAAGCTCTCCTTTTTCTACCGCGCTTATCAAGATGTCGATGACCTCTGGGAGCTTTTCTTTCTCGCCAACATCTATGGCTGGTTTCCCCTTTTGTAACTCGATTGCTCTTATACCCACCTTAACCTCAAGGAAATAGTGGTTATCGGTGTCGTAGTACCAAGGACGAACGGTAGCCTGCCAACGCTTTTTAATTCGCTCTCCTGTTTCTGGATCTTTGACGGTTTTTTCTTTGTATGCCACGAATGGTGTGCCTTCAAGCATGCAAGTGGCGAGCTTTTTTTGCTGTTCGAGTCGGTTGATTAGCTTCATACGCTTGTTCAATACCGGTGGCTTTTGCTTGATTTCAGGACGAGCGATAACCTTGAGCGAACTCAATACAGATGTAGTCATAATGTTTACCTTTGAATGTTAAGGGCGAATAAAGCCCATTGAGGTGTGTTTCTGCTTACGCAGGTTTTCGTCTGCCAACAGGTTGATGGCAAAGTCACGAATTTGAATTTTGGGTTGAAACTTCTTTCGACGAGCCAATAGAGCGAAATCACCGGGTGTAAGGTTGCGCAGTGAAGATAGCTTTTGTGTCTCAGCTTCCTTGAGCGTTCTAACTTTAGTGAGTTTTTTGTACAACTCTACTACTTGAGTAGACTTAAGGTATTGGCAGTCTAGTTTGAAATCGAACCGACGTAACACGGCTTTATCAAGCTTGTCGGAAAAGTTAGTAGCAGCGAATAAAGGCTGTGTGAAACACTCTATTTGCGTTAAGAACTCATTAACCAGCTGATGTTCGTGATGAGCAGTGAGCGCTTCACGTGAGCTTAGTAAGCTATCCACTTCATCAAGCAATATGACTTGCTCCTCATCATGAGCGCGCTGAAATAGCTCAGCCACCTTTTGCTCACTTTCACCCACCCATTTACTTAAAATATCAGAGCATTTAACACGCAGCAGTTTCCTACCATGTAGCTCTGTCAAATAGTGCGCGAAAGCGGTTTTACCTGTTCCTGGAGGACCTGAAATTAATGTTCTCGCTGGCTGGTTGTGCTTAAGTGCAAACGCTATTTCGTTGAGATACTCCTTTGACTGCTTAATATTTAAGTAGCTCGTATCGAAAGGTAGCCCACTTTTGTACTCAAGTTTATTTTGCCATTGCTCCGTTGCTCTAAGTGACGCTTCGACAACTTGACCGATTACAGCTTCTGCGCGAGCACGTTTAGCGTTCACAGCGTGAGCGACATGTGTTGCGTTAGCAACAATTGCTGGCGTAATGTTCTCTGTTTGACTAATCATTTTTCGTGCAGACGTAGAAACACTTAAGCCGTGATAGTAAGGCCGCGTTATCTGTTCGATTTCTTCTGGTCTTAAAGTGGGAACATCTAATACGAGCTTGAATCGCCTGATAAAGCTTGGCTCGAGATATTGGATATGATTTGTAATCCAAATACAGGGAATTTCGTTTTGCTCAATGAATCGCTGTAGATGTTCTTTGCTGTATTGGCTGTCAGCACAATCGAATAAACTCTCGCATTCATCTACCAGCAACATAGCGTCTGCCTTATGCGTCAGCAATGATTGAAGTAACGCTAAATAACGAAGCCTTTCTTTGTTTGGAAAGCGGCTATTGAACTCATCTTCAGAGAAATTGCTAGCAAGTGCAGTAGAACGAATTTCGTAAAGTGTTCTATCGCAGTATTTGGCAAGTGTCCTCGATAACTCTGTTTTACCTGTTCCTGAAGCTCCATAGAGCAAAATGCTTGCTCCAGACTGTCTAGACTTACTAGCAGCAGTGAGATATTGCGACAAAAGCGTAGTATTCACGTGAGGAAAATCATCTAATGTGAAGCTTGCGTCGGGCGAAGGATGCAGCAACGGTGCTATAAGTGTTTCCCTTGAGGTAATTGTTTCACTTAACAGCGTTCGAACAAGTGCTTTTGGCATTGCGCCATATTCGAAGGACAAAAAGTCTGTATCAGGCAGAAAACCATAATGATTGAGCTGCGCAGTTGCGTGAGAAAATAGTTCGTCACTGATGCCTGAAATGTCTTTGAGGATTTCGTTTAACGAAAGGTGGCTTGTTTGCATGTGCACCTCAGAAGAAAGCGCTCTAATCCACTTGTTAACCTGTGAGAGCAAGGCGAACTGAATCAGTAACTCGGTTTGCTTAGGCAAGTCCATCACGGTTCTGATATAGCAACAATTAGCTAAAAAGGTTTTCGTTACCTGAGGTTGGGTATCAGTAATAGTGAGGCAAGCTTTGTAATTGACGTTTTTGCTTCTACCTATGAAAAATGATTGGGCAGATACCTTGCTACCACGCAAATTACTGGCAAGACTTTTACTGAGTATATCGGTATCGATTGAAGGCAGATAGTTGAGTAATCGCTTGCCCCATTCACATGCAAGGTAATTAAGCTCACTCGACTTATTGAGTACTTTATAAGACATGCTAGCGCCCCATTATTGATAGGAAAGCAGAGATGCAGCTTCTTGCATCACTTTTTCATTTCGTTTGTCGTACATGATGGTCGTACTGATATCCTCATGTCCTGCCATTTGGCGCACAGTGTTTATATCTACATTTTGTTCAAGTAATCGTGTGATAAACGTTCGTCGAAGGTCATGCGGCGAGACTCCTTCTACGCCAATTGATGCTAGCGACTTTTTAGTGAGTGAATAGATAGAGCACGATGACAACGCGGTGTTGTGTTTAATATTTCCACCTTTTGCGACACGAACAAACAAGTGGCCGTTGCTTTTACTTCGAAGTGCTAGCCATTGATTCAGCGCAAGTTGCGTCCATGCTGGCAGATGAACAGTTCGGCTCTTGTTACCTTTTCCTTTTCTGACGATCAGAGCAGTACCTTCGATAAAGTCTTCTACCAAGAGTGCCACTAGTTCACTTCGTCGTAACCCTGTGCCTAAAAGAGTTGAAATTAATGCGTAGTTTCGAATGCCGAGAATAGATGTATCGCGTTGTAATTTTATCAACAGCTTATTGACCTGCTCAGTTGAGAGAGGCTTTCCATCATGTTTGCCGTGATTCACTTTGCTGATAGCCCGAAGCTGAATTGACTGCATTTCTGGAACGAGCCCGGACAGTACAGCTATTTTTACGATACTTCTGATCGCTATCATTGCTCTGTTGATAGATCTAGCTGACCAACCCTGAGTAATAAGCTTCGTTTTAATATAGGTAGCTTGTTGAAAATCGATTAGATGATATTTATCTTCTCGCTCTTCATCAGTCCAACCCATCATGTCTGCAATGCTATTTAGTTGTGAAGCAATTGAGCGCTGACTATTAGGCGCAAGTCGACCTAAATACAGCGCATAGGGGCAAGCTGCATTCATAAAATGCTCCGAAGTTGTAGTTAAAAGTATTGAATTTGGATGGAAGTGCTTAGAAAGCGAAGAAGATAATATCAGGCGATATTAGTTATTTGTATGGCTGTTTTGTCCCAGCGAAATAATAATTATTATTTCGCTATATCGGGTATATTCGGCATGAAAGTAGTGGTTTTTTAGTTTAAGTACCTTCGACGAAGCAATACGAGAAGTCTTAAAATCCTTCGAGGTAAAGGCTCAACTAGGTAAATTATGGAACCCTTTTGTAGAACTTTTTTAAAAGGCTTTGTTGTGTATTTGACGGTAGGCTCGAATTTGTGGGTAAGAGAGCCGAACTGATAAATATTTCCGTGTTTTGGTATATCACCTCTAGCATACATTGTTATTGCCACTAAGTTAATTTTCTTACCTCTATTTATACCGAGCATTAAATTTTTGCAAATCGATTTGAACAATATTCTCTCAGAATGTGTTAAGCTTTCCAAACTATCTAAATATTGTTTTTCTCGCTTTTCGATTAAATAGTATTTTTTGTTTATATTGTTTAGTAAATCTTTTGTTGTGATTGAATGTTTTTCCGCGATTTCATTTATTTCTTCGAAAGTTTCATTGTTAATTCTTTGCTGTTTGTTTCTATTTCTGTATTTTCTGTCTCTAATGTGACTTTTCCACTTTTTCCAAACGTTTTTATCTATTCCGTTAATTACGCTATTGATATTTTTTTTAATTTCTTCTGCAACAATTGATTGTCCTGATTCAAAACTCTTCTTTAAAGATATAAGTTTTTCTTTAATGATTTTTATTGATTCATAGTGAGCTGGGTTGTCATAACCTTTTACTTCACCCTTTTCAATAAGGTTATCTCCAAATTCGAGCCAATCTTCTATTCCATCTACTACTCTTATCATAAGTAAAAACTCAGCCTTCTCTATCTATAATAAAAACCGTAGTTCGGAGTTACTTTATTGTCAAATCGATTTAAATGTAAATAAATTTTAGGGCTAGCTCGTGGGGTTGAGTAACCGCCCCATCATAGGGCTTTATTTGTAAAAGGCGTTGTGCGACGTTTTTGTTGAACGCTCAAAACCCGTTGTTCAACGGTCCTCCTCTTTAGAGATAACGCGTTGTGCGACGATCTTTTTATGAACTTTGTTAGTAACTACTAACGCTTTTTATCAGATCACAAAGGCGTTGAGCAACGATAGTCAGTTGCGAAGTAAAAAGTTGTGATAACGCAGCAGAAGTGTGGTTTAGGCTGGGTTTTAGTGCGCTTTTGAAGGGTAAGGCTTATTTTTTTAAACAATAGGAAAATTTTTTGAGTTTACTAATTTAAATACATGTCACACACGCACACAACTATCAGTATGTACACTACTAATATAACTAATATAACTAATACTACTAACTATACTACTACCACAGTACATAATAACAATCTCATTAATAATCACTGTAGTAGAAGGAGGTTTCGTAAACTACGTTCCCGATGCAAACTTAATGACTCAATTTGTAGTAACGCCAAAACTCAAAAGAAGGATTCAAAGTTAATTCAAGACTTTTATTCTGCACTACGAATTGAGGACAGAGTTAGCGCACTTAGTGCCATAGTAAGTAATGACGGATTTTTAAAAAGAAACTCAGATAATTTTTATCGCTACTTAGATAATCCTCGATGGGTTGACCCAGACTTTGATAGGTTAACAATTGGCTACGGTATATCTAAAGGAAAAGCCTTCGAAATAATAAGACGTTTGAAAGGTGGCGATGCTCCAGAATACGCTACTGTAAAACGCACTTTAAAAAAAGGTTACTATAAATCTTCTCATCTTATTAAAATCAAAAATGGTAATGCGATTAGGATTTATTTAATTAGTAACAACGGTGGTGTGGATTTTAGGCATGTTAAAATTGACTTCACTCCCTCTTATTTTAAGGATAGTGAGTTGGCAGAGTTTTTTAATTGGTTTAACGAGCTACTAGGGAGCGAGCGTAAACGCGCGACAAAAAACTCTATCATATCGTTAATGGAAAATGGCCTTCAATTACATGATGTTTTTGCTCCCCAAATTGTTCATAACAGTTTGTTCGGGAAGGAAGAGAAGTTTAATTGGAAAATAAGAGGTAAAGAGCAACAATTTACCCAAGGCACTTATGATATCTTTAAAGCTGAGTGCGGAGGGACTATAAAGAACAAAATTTACTGTCCGGTATCGAAGCTATTTGACCTCATCTTTAAAGAAAGATCTTATACCGAAGATGACGCACTTATGGTAATGAAAAATATATCGTATGCAACTAGGATCGAGAGTGCCTATTCATATAAACACTCGGCGAAAAAGTATTCTCTACTAGAGATGGAGCGTGTGCCTTGTTTCTTGAATCAGTTTGATATCGTTGCTCCCGATTCGCTAGTCGAAATACCCATTGAAGAACGAGTCATACTAATGGGACAGCGAACGTTATCTGGTGAAGAGAAGTACAACACTCGCAGTCTTATTCTGTCTCCTAACACTCTAGAGACTAAACGTATTAAAATGCTTGAGCGCTACAAAGATATTTTCTTGAACAGTTGACAGTGTTGCCAGATGGCGCAAACAACACTGTACTGTAGACGTGTTGAGTAATGTGTATCAGCAATTTTGTAATACTGTGAAGATAGCGTTTTGCGCAGATTCTCTAAATTCACGACCAATTCTTGGTGTGTATGACGGGTGGGGGGCTGATATTACAGTTGTTTTAAAATCGTCTTTTTGCAGTCTACCTACTG
>NZ_JAFLMX010000195.1:0-38971 GCF_017849675.1 Alteromonas sp. AO-Serp | reverse complement strand
AACTGGTGCTGTAGAGCTTCCAGAAGGCGTAGAAATGGTAATGCCTGGTGACAACCTTAAATTCAAAGTTGAGCTAATTGCTCCGATCGCGATGGAAGAAGGTCTTCGTTTCGCAATCCGTGAAGGTGGTCGTACAGTAGGTGCTGGTGTTGTATCTAAGATCCTAGACTAATCTAGACTTAGCAACACAAGCCAAAAAAAGCGCACTTAGGTGCGCTTTTTTTATGCCTGCGATTTAGTTCGTGATTGTTGTGCCCTCTGAAACACGCCGTAAACCCATCCATGGGGGCTCCGACACCGCGTCCCTGCGGTGTAGGGTTTCAGAGGGCACAACAATCACTCCCTTCTCGAAGCATATCAAAACATTTGAGGGGAAGAAGAAGTAATACGCCGTGGACCCATCCGTGCTTTTGTATTAGCGGCTTCGCAGCGGCATCCATGCAGCTGAGAGTTCTAGATTGAATAAGCGCCACCCCTTTGGCATCTATAAAGCTTGGTGAGAGGGTAGTAACACGCCGCGAACCCATCCCCGCTTTTATGTAAGAGATCCTGAATCGCACCATGCGTTGTCGGAATTAAAAAGGCACTGCATTCACTCCCTTCTATCGGTATAAGATAAGCACGAAGCGAAGAAGTGGAAATTTAACGCCTTTGTTGTGATACTGTAACAATTAAAGGGTACTATGCTCTGTTTATCAGTTTTGCGAGATTTTCATGATAACACGACGCCAGTTTTTAGTAGGCTCTTTGGCATTTGGTGGCCTAGCGACCAGTGCTTTTGGTAAGAAAATAAATTTGGCGTCTATGCCTATTAGTGAAGGCTATGGTGCACTAGTCGCCGACCCTCAAAAGCTGCTCGATTTACCTAAAGGCTTTAGCTATAAGGTTATATCAAGCCTTGGAAATAGCATGTCTGATGGTATGCATGTACCTGACAGAGCGGACGGTATGGGTTGTTTGCCTGTAGAAGGCAGTAGCGACAAAGTGGCGCTTATACGTAACCACGAACTGCACCCCAAACATTTGAGTGCTCAGCCACAGTCTATTCAAAAGCATACTAGCGAGTTGGCCTACGACAACTATCATAGTGGGGTTGCTTTACCAGGCGGTACCACAACCATGGTGTATAACCTTACCACCAACATGGTAGAGCGAGAGTTTATCAGTCTTGTTGGAACGGTAAGAAACTGCTCGGGCGGCATTACGCCTTGGGGCACGTGGCTAACGTGTGAAGAGTCCGTAGACCGACCTCATGGCCCGAACGGCGATGTGGTAAGCAAAGATCACGGCTACATATTTGAAGTACCTGCAAATGCTGACTCACTCATTGAAGCTAAACCACTTAAAGCAATGGGGCGCTTTAACCATGAAGCGGCATGTGTTGACCCCAAAACAGGCATTGTTTACCTGACTGAAGATCAGGGTGACAGCTTGCTATATCGCTTTGTACCTAACGAGTACGCTAACTTGGCAGCTGGCGGCCAATTAGAAGCCCTGGTAGTAAAAAACAAACCTCAGTTTGATACACGTAACTGGAGTTCCACAACTATGCCATTGGCGACGTGGTTCGACGTTGAGTGGATAGCATTAGACAATCCAGAAAGCCCGAACGATGACCTACGCGCTAGAGGATATGAGAAAGGTGCTGCCTTATTCGCTCGCGGTGAAGGTATACATTGGGGTGAAAATGAGCTTTATTTTTGCTGTACTAATGGTGGCCAAAAGCAGCTCGGTCAGGTGATGAAACTTGTTCCTTCTGCAGATGGTAAACAGGACAAGCTTCAGCTATTTTTAGAAAGTGAAGACAAGAACTTATATAACTTCGGCGATAACCTAACCGTATGTCCAAACGGGCATCTATTGGTGTGCGAAGACCAATATACCGACATTGTTGATAATCATTTACGCGGTGTTACACCAAATGGAGAAGTGTATAACTTTGCAAAGCTCCATGCGCAAACTGAACTTGCCGGCGCGTGTTTCTCGCCCGACGGCAATACGCTTTTCGTGAATATTTACTCTCCAACGAAGACCTTAGCTATAACCGGGCCATGGCTTGAAGGTTAGAGATCAGAGGTTGGAGACCAGATATTACGGTTATCTAGTAAAATGGCGTCATTTATTCTTATTGCTTTGAAATGGCGCCGCTATCCCCAAAGTGTGAACTGCAAATTTCTATCAACCTTTCTTTCGTCACGTATCATTTACTAACCTTCATACCCTTTCTCGATTAGCGAGTAGCTTTACAATCTAATAAATTAATTATTTGAATCGTTTTAACCCGTTTTAATAGTTTTGTTCAATTAATGATAATGCGCTCAACTTAAGAAGGAGAGCCAAATGAGCGCACTATTAAAAAAGCTAGCAACGGCGAATAGCCACCGTGTTTCCTCCACAACTAATCAACCCATTCAAACGCAATGCAATTACGCTGATAACTATTATGGCGACCAAGTTTGCGTAGAAGTCAAAGCCCCTAAACCTCGTACCAACCTTCATGTGGGAGTACAGCTGTGAGAACCTCAATGAAATCAACGTTAACTAAGTTTGTCCTAGGCGGCGTAGCTGCCAGTATGCTTACCTTAGGCGTAAGCGCCGATACACTAACACGTCAAAATGGTGCCCCCGTAGGCGATAATCAAAACTCGCAAACAGCAGGCCCATGGGGACCGGTTTTACTACAAGATTCGCACCTTATTGAAAAGCTAGCGGCATTTGACCGCGAGCGTATTCCTGAGCGCGTTGTTCACGCACGTGGTACAGGCGTTTATGGATATTATGAAAACCTGGTCGACCTTTCAGATGAAACACTGGCTGCGCCGTTTCAATCAGCGGGTAAAAAGACCGACGTTTTTGTTCGTTTTTCATCGGTAGTACATGGTCATCTGTCACCTGAGACGCTGCGCGACCCGCGTGGCTTTGCAGTGAAGTTTTACACTGAACAAGGTAACTGGGATCTCGTCGGCAACAACTTCCCGGTTTTCTTTATTCGCGATGCAATCAAGTTCCCAGATATGGTGCATGCATTTAAACCATCGCCGGTAACGAACAAGCAAGAGCCTAAGCGCATTTTTGATTTCTTCTCGCACGTACCAGAGTCAACGCACACGTTAACTATGCTTTTCTCTGACTACGGCACACCGGCAAGCTATCTAAATATGGATGGTTCAGGTGTACATGCTTTCAAGTTTGTTGATGACGAAGGTAATTACAAGTACGTGAAGTTCACATGGAAGTCGAACCAGCCAATAAAGAACTTTACCAATGAAGAAGCCATGAAAGTGCAGGGAATGGATATGCAGCCGCATACTACCGACATCTACACGCGAATTGGTGAAAAAGGTGAAACAGCGTCTTGGGATCTTTATTTACAAGAGCTGGAGCCAGAGCAATTGGATGATTTTGAGTTTAACCCACTTGATACCACTAAGATTTGGCCTGAATCGCTTGTGCCGGCTAAAAAGATTGGTCGTCTAGTGCTTAATCGTGTACCAGATAACTTCTTTGAAGAAACTGAACAAGCGGCATTTGCACCAAGCAATTTAATTCCTGGTATTGAGCCGTCAGAAGATAGAATGCTTCAAGGTCGTTTGTTTTCGTATGCTGATACACAGCGCTATCGCCTAGGTGTAAACGCGTACCGCATTCCGGTTAATTCACCTAAAAATACGGTTATTAATAACCACGAACAGCATGGTCAGCTACGCACAACGAGTACTAATCGCGATGTGAACTACCAGCCAAGTCGACGTCTTGATCTTAACGAAGACCCAGCGTTCCGTTACTCAAGCAAACCGCTTGCTGGTATGACTCAACAAATTCCGTTCTACAAAGAGCAGAACTTTAAACAAGCAGGGGAGTTTTTCAGAAAGCTAACCAAAGAAGGCCAGCAAAACCTGATCAATAACTTAGGTGGAGCACTGGCATCGGTACCTGAAGAAGAAATTCGCGTCATTATCAGTGCTTATATGTACAACGCTGATAAGGACTACGGTGCAGGTGTAGCAAAATTAGCGAAAGCACCAATGTCTAAAGTTCGTCAAACGGCGAAAGACTTAATGGAACAGCAAGCTGCACGCGCTGCAAAAGCGAAGCAAGTTGCTGAAAGCCTAACCGCACTAATGCAATAAGCTAAGTAGCAAAAGGGTTGGGAGTTACATCACTGTGTTGAGTAACTCCCATTTTTCTCAAACCACTTTTCTATAACAATCTTTCTGTAACAGCTTTGCTGAAAACAGTTTAGTAGTAACCAAATTTAGATTTTTCAGTAAGGGGGCACAATGTCTTTTTTAAAGCAAACACTTACGGCAGCACTGTTCTTCGTTGCCACCTTCACCAGTTTTTATACTAGTGCCGCAACCGACGCAACCACTCAAGCTAGTACTCAACAAAGTGCAACTAGGCCTAATATGGAGACCTTGAAAGCACGCTATTTTGATGCTGCGCGGGAAGGTGATAGCGCCATGCTGAGTGCGTTTTATCAAGCCGGTCTAGATGTTAATGTGGCCGATGAAAAAGGCTACACCGCACTTATTCTTGCGGCGTACCATGGGCATACCGACACCGTGAACTTTCTTATCAGCGAAGCTAATGCCAACCCATGTCAAGAAGACAACCGCGGAAACACCGCACTTATGGGGGCCATATTCAAAGGTCACGTCAGTGTAGCTAAGCAACTGGTTTTTGCCGATTGCGATATAGATGAAGAAAACGAGCAAGGCCAAACGGCGTTGATGTTCGCAAGCCTTTTCGATAGACAAGAAATTATCAATACGCTTATCGATAAAGGGGCTAACCCAGCTCACATGGATAAAGCAGGTAATTCGGTAGCGGACATCGCTCTTTCGCAAGGTAATTACGAACTAGCAAAAGTACTACGCGAACAAAACGCTAATTAAACCACGTCATATTAGATAGCATTGAATACAACTAGGGGGAAATCCCTATTTGTATTCAATGCATTAAGTTCAATACTAAGCCCATAAGAATTTAGAAGTGGGTTTACTATGAAGTCATTAATTGCCGCTGTGTTCGTTCTGTTTTCTATGCCTTCTTTCGCTGGCGTAATTACCTATGATTTCACTCGATTAGTGTTAGGTGACGAAGCTGACCAAACCAGCTTAATTGGGCAAATCACCTTTGATGAAAACGAAACCCAGTTCAATATGAATACATGGCTATCGTTTTTCTTTCAGTTAAAGTTCGATAACGTCTCTTACAACATTCTAGAAGAAGACATCGCTGAATTTGCAGTAGTTGATTTAAATAATGGTGTGTTTGGTGATGAAAGCGGTGAAGGATTTGAGTTCTACATTGAAGATTCAAGCGTTCCCTACGAATTCACTATTAGCTCAGGTTTAGCCGGTCTAGGCGAAACAGACACCTGTGTTTTCTTTGACGGTGGCGACCGCTGTGCGGGTGGCTTGTTTCAAGTAGTTAAAACTGTTGAATCTAATAATGGCTCAACTCAAGTGAGTGAACCTGCTTCTTTTGCCACTGCGATGCTAATTCTGTTTGCGTTTACTTCAATGAGAAAGCGCAAACAGTAATCCTTTTTAAGTTATTGTGTTTCTGGTACCTCGTTCGTTCCCTCCAACATATCTATGTTTCTCGATAGTTGGTGTTTTTAGCCCTCCTTTTGTGAGGGCTTTTTTCTTTTTAAGTTTCTGCTTTTTCAACGCTTTTATAAATTACATCGAATAGGGGGAACTCCCCATAGTTTTGCTTCTTTGGTTGTTAAATACTCAAGGGGTACTCAAAGAGAGGTGTATTATGAAGTTCCTTAATAACAAAACAGTATTATCAGTAGCTATTGCTTGTGCCCTACCAGCGAGCATGGTGAATGCAAAAACTTTCGATAAAACATTGGCGGATGCGCTTGCGGCTTCGCCACTAGAACTACAACAAGTTATTGTTACATTTGAAGGTAAGGGACCTGCCACAACAGAACAAATTACAGCACTTGAATCGTTAGGTATCACTGGAGGTGTTAGCCTTCGTAACGTGCCTATTGTTGGTGTGTTAGCCAACAAACAGCAAGTTGAAGCGCTTTATCAACGCGATGACGTGGTGTCAGTGTGGAACAACGATCCACTAGAACTAGAAAACCATGAGTCTACCCAAATTACGGGTGTACAGGCACTACAGGCTGACCGTGACATTCGCATAAATGGCATGCCGGTATCAGGTAAAGGCATTGGTGTAGTAGTAAACGACTCGGGTGTTGACGGCACGCACGGTGATTTAGCATTCCCTGATCACGTAGTTCAAAACGTCCTAGCGCAAGTAAACTTAAACAGCTACAGCGGCATTTTACCGATTACATATCAAGAAAACGTATCTAACACCGATATTTTAGGCGGTCACGGAACGCATGTGGCAGGCACAGTAGGCGGTAATGGCGCCAAGAGCGGTGGCTTGCATGCAGGTGTAGCACCCGGTGCAGACATCATTGGTTATGGCTCGGGCGCAGGTCTATTTATTTTAGATACGATCGGTGGCTTCGACTACGCGTTAACACACCAGTTCGATTATAACATTCGTGTTATTTCTAACTCGTTCGGTAACACTGGCGATGTAGGTACAGAATTTAATCCAGATGATCCAACAAACGTTGTGACTAAAGCACTGGCAGACAACGGTATTATTACCGTGTTCTCGGCAGGTAACTCAGGCCCAGGCGAATCGACAATTACCGGTAACTTCAAAAAAGCACCTTGGGTAATTACAGTGGCTGCGGGCAACAAGCAAGGGGAGCTAGCTGACTTTAGTTCTCGCGGTGTCGATGGAAAAGGCGGACAAGCGGTTGTCGATGGTGAAGTGTTCACATGGGAAGACCGTCCTACCGTAACGGCGCCAGGAGTAGACGTTATTTCTGCTCGCGCATCACTGTCTAGCCTAGGCGGTTTGAGCGCAGCTGACGACGCGGAAATGATTGAACCGCAACACCTACCGTTTTATACCGTATCTAGCGGTACTTCAATGGCTGCGCCGCACGTGTCAGGTATTGTTGCATTAATGCTAGAAGCGAATCCAAACCTTCAGTGGGAAGATGTGAAGCGTATTCTTCAGGAAACCGCAACACCAATGGCTGGTATGGACGAGTGGGAAGTGGGCGCTGGTTATGTTAACGCTTATGCTGCGGTAACTGCAGTGCTTGACGGTGAAGAAGTATTTGGCGATACCGTGAAGAAAAATCGCGAATTTAACGCATTTGCTAATGTTGCTGAAGGCGATAGCTTTACGCTACCTACGACTTACCTACCCGTTGGTGAGTCACCTGTAGAAGAGTTTGAAGTAACGTCTGACGTATCTATGGTGGTGGCGAGCGCGTCAATTGAAACGGCAACAGCGTTCGTACTGGAAGATCCAGCGGGCAACCGTTATGGCTCTGGTATCGGCCTACCTGTTCTAGGTTCTTCTGTTGGCACAGCTGCGCCGGGTATGCCGGGTACATGGAAACTATATAGCCGCGGTATTGGCAGCATTAGTGGTGTGTCAGTTGACCCACTAGGTGTTACAAACGGTGTGGGTATCCCTGGCACTAACGATGTGAATATTCGCTTGTTAGTCACATCAGGCTATACCGGTATTGATGATGCAGTAGGTCACCCAGCTAAACCATTCATTGAATACGTAGTAGCAAATGAGCTAATGGATGCAAAAGAAAGTGGGTTTGCGCCAGACGCACCACTAACTCGAGTAGAGCTTGCTGATACGCTAGCGCTTAGTGCGAACCTTCGTCAAACCAACGACGGTAACACAGTTAACTACACCGATGTGAGTGCAGAAAATGCTGCAGCGGTAAACTCTGCCACAGCGACAGGTGCGGTGTTGGGAGATTTAGAGATGAATACGCAGCCCGTAATGCAAGCTGATGGTGACTTCTTTGGTAGCAACATGCAGGTGAGCAAAGAAGAAATGGCGTACTCAATGGTTCAAGCGTTGGGTCTTGAAGATGCAGCGCAAAGCTTTGACTCTCAGAAGGTTATCGCAATTGTTCTTGGTGAAGCGGTGGAAGTTGAAGACACCGATGCGATTGCTCCTGAGTATCGCGGCTATGTTCAACAAGCACTGGCTGCAGGGCTAATGCAGGTAGAAGTAAAAGTAGAGCAAGGCCCATTTGACCTACAGCCTACGCTTAAAGCCTTCTTTAATCCACAAAATGGGGTATCAAGAGGCGAAGCCGCGTTTATCCTAACGCAATACACAGAACTTTAGTCCTTTGAGGCGAGGGCCGGTTGTAACATTCAAAACCGGCCCTCGCACACTTTTTAGAGAGGGGTGGCTGAAGTAAGGCCCCTCTTTTTTGTTTAGGGCTTTAATTACCGCAACCAGCATTCGCTGAATATGGAATATGGAATTTGGGAGGAGGGGGAATGGAAAAGAGCTCCACACTGAGAATAAATCCCAACTACTCTAGCAAGCCTGCTTTTCCTGCCATTCTGATAAGCTCTGCCGAACTGCTTAAATTAAGCTTCTTATAAATATTACTGCGGTGATTTTCTGCAGTTTTAAGGCTCATATCTAATAGCTCAGCAATCTTCTTACTGGTGTTGCCTGCAGCAACTAAGAAAAAAACTTCTCGCTCTCTTCTAGTTAATACGCTTAGCGGCGATACGTGCTTTTGGCATTGATCGCTAGATGACTGGGTTAGTTCATCGGGAAAACAGGTTTTGTTTGCGGCCACTTTCTTGATGGCTTCAACCAAGCTTTCACCGGAAGATTCCTTTAATATGTAGCCTTTAGCGCCTGCGTCGCGCATGGCTTCAATGTATTCCACTTCGTTGTGCATAGAAAGCACAAGAATTTTCGCGTCACTGCGCTGAGATAGAATTTTATCAATAGCGACCAGACCACTCATACGTGGCATCGAAATGTCCATTAAAATAACATCTGGCGAGAGCTTTAACACAGCAGCGATTAGCGCGACACCATCGTCGCATTCTCCCACTACGCTGATATCTGGGTTGGCATTTAGCATCTGAGACACGCCTTGACGCATAAGCACATGGTCATCGGCAAGCACTACACGAATTGTCATACGGGTACCGTTACTGTTGTTCTGGTGCCTTGCCCTACTGCAGAGTCTATTTCCAGTGTCGCATTGAACGCTTCTGCTCTGTCGCGAATACTAGAAAGGCCAATGCCGGGCTCTATGGCTTTACTGTCAAACCCTACACCATTATCAAGAATATCCAAACGAATAACGTGATGATGGTAAGAAATTGATAAAGTAAGGTTGGTGGCCTTACTGTGCTTTATAGCATTAACCAGCGTTTCTTGCGCAATTCTAAATAATAATGTGCTTATATCTTTGGGCAGATCAGACGGTACGGCAATCTCGGTGTGATATTCAATATCTTCACCACTAAGCAAATTTCTACAAAGCCAGTTAAGTGCTGGTTTAAGACCTAAGTCATCAAGGATTGTTGGGCTCATTAGCCGCGATAATTGTCTGACATCATTTAACGCCATTTCAGCGATGCCGTGTAGTGCCTCAAGTTCCGGCGATGAGGTTGATAATGCTTGCAGTCTTCGTGTCAGTCCTGTGAGAAGCTGACCAATCCCATCATGTAATTCCCGAGAAAGCTTCGCTTTTTCTGATTCTTGTTGAGCCCACAATCGTTTTGCGAGCTGTTGCAAAACCTCTTGGTCGGCATCTAATCGAGCCTGAAGTGTCGCCTGTAGCGCTTTAATGTTCTCTATCTCGGTGGCCAAGTCAGTCAAAATAGGCGTTCCTGTAGTCTCCAACCTGTTGCTCAGGTAATTGAGATAGCCATTTGGATGTTAAGTCATCCACCGTGCCTTCTTTACCTGGTATGGCGCGATAGTAAAGGTGGTTACGCCAGTAGGTAGGATATAACGCTAATTTTTGCTTTAACTTTTCGATGGACTCTTCATCACCTAGTGACGCCTTTACGTATAGCCACTGCAGGTAAGGCTGGTAGTAGGTTGGTTTAATGAGCGAGCCAAGCTTCTCCATGGCGCTGCTATTTTCATTCAAAGAAAGTCGCTGCTGTATGTCGAGCAGAATTTTAATTTCAGTGATTACCGGTACGTTGGTGTTATCGACAAGTGTAGTGTAGATCTCGTCACGTTCGTTATTTAGTGTGCCTTTATGATGCTTCAATCCCAATGTTAACCATTGATAAACGGCAAATTGCTCGTGGCGCTCTTCGCTAATGGTAGGCGTCACGGTTTCAAGACTGTTTTCTAGGCATAACCAGTTTGCGGTAAGTAAACACATCTCTCCCTGCCATAGTAATACCTCGGTTTGGGCTCTGACATCTTCAGAAGCCTGAGCTAAGCGCCTTGCGTCAGTTGCGTGCTGCGTGGCTTCAGTCAAATTTCCGTTTGCAAAGTTTAAGTAGCTGAATAGCAGGTGGTTATAAAGCTTTTCTTGATTGTGCTGTGTACCGAGTCGTTGCTCGACAGTGGTTAAATAATTGGTGGCGGTATTCTTGTCCCCTTTTACCAAACTCAATTGTGCAAGATTTTGATGGGTTCGAAGTAAGTGAGACTCGTCCCCATTTCTTTCAAATAGCATTTTCGCCTGCTGCCAGTAAATCTCAGCTAGAGAGATATCTCCAATTAGAAAATGCATATAGGCCACATTGCTCATACTTTGCGGCTGAAGTACCTTGTCATCGGTTTGCACACGAATATCAAGACCGCGTTTGTAGTACTCTAACGCTCTTGCGAACTGGCCTCGCTCTTCAAACATAAAACCTAGTGTATCGTTTACATGGGCTTCTTGTGCCAAGTCACCTAAATCGTGGAGTAGTTTTACCGCTTCTTCTAATGACGCCTCTGCAGTGGCATAGTCGCCCGTAAGAGATGTGGCAATGGCGAGGTTGGCTAAGGTTTTAGCCCGCTGAGAGGGCTGCGTTTTTGCATCACGCAATGCCAGTGCGTCTTTAAAATACTGCGCTGCAGCCACATTGTCAGCTGTACGTAGGTAAGCAATACCAAAAGCGTTAAGTACTAAACTCTCGCCTCGGGGATTTTTTGCTTGACGAAACGCTACGAGTGCTCGAGTTAATGAGTCGCTGGTGGCAGTTTCAATGTCCCCATTAATAATTTGCAGACGAGCAAGTTCAAACCAAAGTTGTCCATTATTGGGGCGAAGGGCTAAAGCAGCTTTATAGTCGGACATTGCTTTGGCATCTTCGCCAGCCCACTGATATATGTCTGCACGCATCGACAGCAAGTCTGGTCTGTCAGGGAACTGAGAAACAAGCGCATCTATTGATTGTTGAGCAAGAGACAGATCTTCGTTTAGCTCTGCTCTTAATAGCTCGCCCTGTAAACGCCAATACACTGCCAAGTCAGAGAGTTGGAATAAGGTTTCTATAGCTTGCCTGGCACCGTCATAGTCGCCCGTATTTAAATCGTTTCGAGCCTTTGCCACCCATCCACCCGGATAGTCCGGTGTGGTTGCTATAATCGCCTCAACGGTGTCTGCGCTATTTAACGCTTCTCCTTTTTGCCAAGCGGTATCCAAGACATCAAGGTAGCGTAAGTCAGGAAGTGGTTGGGGCGATTGCGTTTCGATGGCGTCAAATAACGATTGAATGAGCTTGTTAGCAAATACACTTAAATCATCGGACAGGGTGTTTGCATTTACATTATGCGACACGGTAAAAATAGGTTTGTTAGCGGGCATACTAAGTACGCTGGCGTGAAGTAAGTAACTATCGCTACTGGTAGGCGTAGCATCAAGTAATAATACGCTGTTTACCGACGTGGAAGCCGCTAAGTCTACTCTGTCATTGTCGTTATTAAATGGGGATAACGCTAAGTTTGACATCAATGTTTGGGTTTGCGTTTTATCATCTAAAACAATGTGAGGATGAGTAGACAGGGGATAGCGCAGTAACGTGTTTATCGTATCTAAAAGTGGATATTGAGGGTCATTGAGTACGAGTAGCTGAATAGGAGTATCAGAGGGCAGTCTGGGTTGCGTTTTTTGATACCAAGAGTAAGAAAAAATGCTGGCGCTAATCACAAGTACCAATATGGCAATGGCGGAAAAAGTGACAAGGGTTTTGTAAGTTACATTAGCACTGCCGTTATCGCCTGATGAGCTAATGTTAAGCGCTTGCTCCAAAGAGAGTCTCTTCACTGGCAAATGGTGTGTTAATTGATCAATACAAGCTTTGCGTTTTTTCGTCCACAGGTATTGAGAAAAGCCCAGTCCTTCCTTTTGTACACAGCCCAGCATATCTTCTAACACTCTTCCTAAGCTGTAGGTGTCAGAGTGTTCGCTCGCTTTTCCAGTCTGGATGACTTCAGGAGCGGTATAGTGTTGGTGTCCGCTCGTTTGAGCGCCAGATGCAGCGCTCTGCCCAATTCCAAAGTCGATCAGTTTAATGTCTTCATTGTGATCAAGAAGAATATTGTCTGGCTTTATATCGCCATGTTTAATGCCTATCGATTTACAGGCCAACAGTGCCTCAACGAGCTGTTGCTGCCACTTGTCGAAATCGGCTTTGCTGATAGGTTGTTGAATGCGTGTATACAGAGGCTCGCCTTCAATAAACGCCATTGTAAAAAAGGCGGTATCTCCATCAGAGAAAACGTCATGAACACGGATGATATTAGGATGCTGTAGTTGCCTAGCAATGTTGACTTCATTGCGGATGGTTTGCATTTTAACCGGGTCGCTGGCGCCACCCTCAATGACCTTAAGTGCAACTTTCACATCAAGTAATTCATCGATGGCGCTGAAAACGGTGGCCTGAGCACCTGAGCCAAGTTGTTCAACAATTTGAAACCGGTTAGCTAGACGGGAATTTGGCGCAATAGAAGTCCCTAAAGCAAGCGCCTCAGTTTTAAGAGAATTGTTTTGCGACGAGAATACATCGGGCCTGTTCAAAGCCTTCTCCACACTTCACTAACCACTACAGCGACGCAATCGAATAGACGAATTGCGTCACTAAATTGTTATTTTTATTTTAGCTTATAAGTGAAAGTTTATGCTCAATTGTGTGGAATAACAAACGCATCGAAATCATATTCGCTAAAGAGGTGGCAAAATCTATGTCCGTTTGGGTAAAGTAACGGCGTCCCAGCGTCGAGTCTGCGTACAATACGCCAACGGGCTTTTCATCAATACAAACAGGTACACAGATGGCAGCCTGAATGCCGTGACTGATTATACTATGCTGCTTGTTTAACGATTTGTCGCAAACAATATTGCCAATGGCACGAACAGCGTTAGCTTGCATGCACTGGTTGATGATAGTACGGCTACCGGTAAAGTCCTCACCTTGCATCCAGCTTTCATAGCCTATCCCGAGTTGATAGTTATTTATCTTATCAAACAAAATGAGTGATGCCCGTTCACACCCTAATGATTGGGTTAAACATTCTCTGGCAAGGTTAATAAGAGCAGTACTGCTATTACACTGTTGAA
This sequence comes from Alteromonas sp. AO-Serp, assembly GCF_017849675.1. Classification (NCBI taxonomy): domain Bacteria; kingdom Pseudomonadati; phylum Pseudomonadota; class Gammaproteobacteria; order Alteromonadales; family Alteromonadaceae; genus Alteromonas; species Alteromonas sp. AO-Serp. The sequence continues at coordinate 25,551 of NZ_JAFLMX010000195.1, read as the reverse complement.
GCTGCGTTTGGTACTGCTTTAGTTGTTGCTTTCTCCACTCTCGTTGGCTGTCAAGTTTGACCACATTATTGAGCGCAAGGGGAGTAAATTCACAGGGTACTGGACCAAGCTGTAATACATGGGGTTTGTCTAGCGTCAGGTGCTTTATTTGAATTCCCGCACTGAAGCACCCTGTAGAGCTCATGTCATTTAGCTGCCAAACGTGATCGTTGTCAGCTTGTTTGTTTGCTCGTAATACAATATGAGAGCGAGAAACTTGGGGGTGGGGTATAACGATGTCCGCGCTTTCAGAGCGGCCGACCTGATACTCTCGACCTTCAAAAAGCAAGTGCTCACTTACGCTTCCGTTATTTTCTGTAAAGGCTATTTGTAACGGCATGGCATATTCCTCGTCGCGTCACTGGTGCCATCTCCTCCCATCTGTTTGTATAAAATTACACAAATAAGAGAGTTTCTTGCTTATCAGTGACGCCAAACGCTGGTTTAATTGCGTCGATTTCAACGCAATTAAACGTTTCAGTCTCCAGCTTGATTTACAATGTTCTTAAGCTAAAGCGTAATGTTTGTAGCTGAGTAAGTAGTAAACCTTTCACGTTCACAACGTCACCACTTGAGCGCCATACATCTGCAATTTCATTGCCAGACGCATTATCAATAAGCGATATAAGGCTATCTACAGCAGCCAGTGCCGCATCGTCATCGTTTACCGCCAATGCCGATTGGACATCGTTTATTCCGCTGTCTATGGCTGCCTCTAATAGCGCAGCAATTTTATTGCGATTGCCATTTACGATCGTGCTTAAAGAAGCAACTTTGTCATTGATAACAGAACCTGATGGGCGATTATCTAATAAGATAATAAAATCTGAAAATTGTCCTGTGCTGCCGCGTGCACGAAAACTGCCTGATGACGTTAACGTTGTTATGTCTTCAAACTCGCCACCGTCGTGAGACGTAAACAAGCGCCATGGAATGGTTGGCGTGTAGTGAATAGCTTTAGTGTAAAGCTCAACCATCGCTAAACCTTCAAACCCAAAACCGGCGTCAGCTTTCGGAGAGATTGATACAAGAACCGGAAAACCCGAAACAGCGCTTGTTAATGCTGAGGGCAGGCGGTCTGTAATGGTCAAATCTGTGGGATCAAGCAGCTCAGCGGTAATGTCAATGTTGTTAGCATTAAGGCCAATACTGTTTTCGAACTCTACAGTTAAATCTACTTCAATTAAGCTGCTTAGCGTCAGTTTGGCCTGAATCTTATTGTCGTCGACAGTGAGAGTTGCAGGCGTGACTACCTGTGCTTGTGCAGTGGAAAACAAAAGTAGAGCTGTGGTGGCAACAACGGTGGTAAGTTGTCTGAATTTCATCGCAGTAAACATCATAGGATGACCTCTTTCAGTATTGGTTAAAATTTAACCTAAAATGGTGCCATTATCAATTAATATAATGGCACCGTTTTCAGTGGTTTGCGATTTTATTCGAAATACTGAGCAAAGAAGCGCGAAGCCAATACAGCGTAATGCGCTCTGGTTATAACCGTATCTGGCGCGAAGCTCGCAGTGATAGTAGGCGTGATGCTGAATGGACTTTGCTCTACACCAAACTCTGCGTTAATCAACGACAAGGTAAGTGCTAACTGAACGTAGCCTTTCATATCAGCCGGAATACTGTCTTGATCTTCTAGCACAATTTGCTCACCGTTATAGTCAACAACGATGTCGGCGTTAGGGTCAAAACTAAGTGCTGCTTCTTCCAAGCCAAGCATCTGTACCAGTGAGTAAGCGATATCTAGCTTAGTAACACTAGCGAACGGGTCAGCACTACCATTTTCGCTGCGAAGTACAGGAGACTGTGTACGAAGCTTATCTTTAAGTGCGCCACCTTTAACCATTACTGATTCAACGAACGCTTTGTCAAAACCAGGTACTGAACCAATATTAGGACGTTCTTCATTCAAAAGGTCACGGTACTGTCTAACGGCTCCACCCATTACCGCATAGCGCGCAAAGTCCTTGCGTTTAAGACGAGCATCAGGTGAGAAGCCTCGACTATTGATGGCGTCCATTAAGCGCTCACTTACCGCGAACTCTATGGCGTTTTGTTGAGGGTGACCTTCTACGTCGTCCATACCTTCAAAGCCGCCGCTATTTTCGAACGACACGGTGACGTTAAATGTTTCAGGTAAACCTGGGCCGTTAGTTAAACCTAATGGGTCAGCTTCTACACCAGAGAGTGATGTTAAACCATAAACATATACGCCCCACGTACCAGGCATGGCTGGTGCAGCAACACGCATGGTGGTAGAAAGTACTGGCGTAGTTAAGTTACCGCGATATTCAGTGCCGTCAGGGGCTACAAGAACAAGCTTGGTTAAGTTTGCAAAACTATCGGCAGACGCTTTGACAAGTACCTCTTTCGAACCTACTTCAAAAGGAATAACTTCAGGCTCTCCTACCGGTGAATAAAAAACATCGAAGTTTTCTACTCGATCGCTGGTGGTTACAAGTGCATTTGCCTTAAAGCTTTTACCATCTAAGTTATTAACCGTAACTTTATGGCCCATATCTTCAAGTAGGGCAGCAGCAACTGCTGAACGTGCATTAACGTAACCCGCTCCGACTTCCCAGCGCTCATAACCAGGCATGTTAGTGGCTGTCTCTTGCAGCAAGCGCTTAATGGTCGCGTTATCAAGATTCGGGTTCGCTTCCAGCATCAATGAGATAATGCCTGAAACATGCGGTGTCGCCATAGATGTGCCAGAAATCATGGTGTAGAAAGGAAGGTTCTGAGGTTCAATTGCATCTATGTCTGCGTCTCCACCATTCGCGGCGGCGTTCAGTACGGCGCGAGTAGAGATAATGTCCACACCTGGAGCGACAACAGAGACTTCGTTGTTATATGTCCATTGCGTGCCGTCAGGCATAGTAAAGTCGCCAGTCTCGCCTTTTAATCCGCGAGATGAAAAGCCAGCGAGTTTTCCGAACTTGTCACCCGCACCTACAGAGATACCCCAAGGAATTTGTGCATATGGGTTATGCGAGTCTTCACCAGGGCCATCGTTACCTGCTGCGAATACACTAATCATTCCCATGTTATGTGCTTTGTAACTTGCCAACGAAACAGGGCCGAGTGGTTCGTACTTGCCGCTAGAACCCCACGAGTTGCTGATAACTTTGATAGGGTTGTCGAAGGTGTATTGCTTGCTAATTGCGTAGTCGAAGCCGCCGATAGTATCTAAAAGCAGCACTGCTGCGCCTGAACCATAGCCAATGATGTCAGCATCTGGGGCTGCTCCACGGTGCTTGCCATCAGACATTACACCGCTACCCGCGATAGTACCGGCAACGTGTGTGCCGTGTCCTGAGTTTAGGTCGGTATTCACTTGGTTTGATAGTGTTGGACCCGTTACGCCAACGATAGAAAGCGCACCCGGATTCAATATTGCTTGCACGTTATCAACCACAGTATCGCCAAAGAAGTGGTCTTGGTGAGAAGCGTCAATACCCGAATCAATCACTAAAATAGTTGAGCCTTTACCAGTGAACTCAACGTTGTTTCTTGAAGCAAATCCTTCGCCCTGCAAATCAGCAACGCCTGTGATCTCACGTGCATCAGCGTTGTATAGCTTCATTTCGCGGTTCGCAAAAACTGATCGTACACCGTCGAATTGAGCAATAGCCTCAATTTGCGCCTTCGTTGCCACCACACCAATGATTGGAAGGTTCTTAAATTGCACGCCTTCTGTAATACCCAAGTTTAATAATTGCGTAATTTGTGACTCGGCAAGTGGTGACATTTGATCGTACGTAACAACAGCCATCAGCGATTCAGCAGGGGAGAGCGACACAAGTTTCTCAGCCATTTGTGAGCCAATGTAGGCATCGGCAAGTGTGTGGGCTGACGGGCTTGCTAGCATAGCTGCAGCTAACGTAGATAGGGCGAACTTCTTCATATTCTTCTCCAAATTCTTGAGGCTGCGCTTTTTCTTAGATGCTTAAGACAATCATTTGACTTGTTGTGTCGTTAGCATTACCGAACGCGTTTATGTTGCTGAAGCGCATGGCATTCGTGCCATGTACTTAATTAAAACGCGGCGTTTTTTGATTAACGTCATCGCAGCAAAGTACGCACTAATAGTGGCCGTTTGAATTTTGTTCGAACATAGGGGTTTCACCCTAAATGTGTGACTTTTTTTGATGTAATAATGTGCAAAATTGCTACAAAGGTTTAATAAAAAATGTCACGTTAAGCACCTATAGTAATGGCGTATGTTGGCGAAATTTAAACATTTATTAGTTTTTGTTTATGTCTTGTTCGCTCTGTTTTCTCCCAAGAGGAGTTTGTCATGAAGTTTGATTCAATTAAGTCTCGATTGGTTTTAATGACCCTTATCTGTGTGATTGGAATGGCTATGCTGGTGATAAGTCAGCATTATTTCACTCAGCGTTTAATTGGCTTAAATCAGCAGCGAGATGCGCTACTGAGAATGGGGCAAGATTTGCTTCAGATGAGACGACACGAAAAGGATTTCTTACTTCGCCACGGCACCGATTACTTTGACAAGTTTCTTCAGCAGTCCTATTTGTTCAAGGGGCGACTTACTACCCTTGTCCCCATGTTCAATGAATACCGTCTTCCTGTGGCCGATGTCGAAAGCCTGTCTGCCTCAATGGAGGCCTACAGTGGGGTATTCCAACAGGTTGTCTCTCTTCAAGAGCGAATTGGGCTCACGCAAAATGACGGGCTGAGAGGGCGTATTTCCGAGCTAGAAAAGGTACTCAACGAAGGGGCACTTTCTCAAGACCCATTATCAAGAGAGTTGTTAACCAATATTCAACTCGCCACGCGAAATTATCAAATAACCCAAGAAGGGTATTATGCGAAGTTGATGAACGAAATGACTGAGCGTTTAGTTGCTGATTACCGCAATAGTTCGGCGCTTGATGAGTCATTGATACAATATAGAGAAGCGCTGTTGCAATTAGTTGATGCGTTCACAACGTTTGGTGTAACTCACAATGAAGGCCTTCGCGGAGAGTTCAGACAAAGCGCACATAATGTGGAGACACAGCTAAAGGGTGTCGATACCGCCTTGAAACCTATGATTGAACAACAAGAAGGCCAAGTGCGTATTTACAGTCTAAGTATTGCTGCGCTCACGTCTATCGTGTTAATTCTGGTATTGATCAAGAGTTTTGCGACATTTCACCGCGCTTTTGTTAACTTTCTTACTTTCTTTTATCGCTGTAAGCGTCAGTATCAAATGATTGATACGAGAAAGTTAGGGTTTGCAGAGTTAAAATCACTCGCAGAATTGGCGAATGAAATGGTCGAGTCCAAAAGAGATATTGAGGCGCGGCTAGCAAGTGTAGAAGCCGAGTTGGCCACTAAGAAAGCCTCATAACCACAGAGGGCACTTTTATTTCTTAAGCGGTCGACTCATTATTGCATCAATAAGGTATAAGCCAAGCAAGGTAGAAGCAAAAATGAAGTTTAACCGCTTAGGAAATAGCGACTTACAGGTGTCGGATGTGTGTTTGGGCACAATGACATGGGGCATTCAAAACACCCAGCAAGATGCAGACGAGCAAATGGCGTTTGCCCTGGATAAAGGCGTGAACTTTGTCGATACGGCCGAAATGTATCCTGTTCCCCCAAATGTAGATACCTATGGCGATACAGAGCGCATTATCGGTAATTGGATTTCGCGGAACGAATCAAAGCGCTCTGACATTGTTTTAATGACTAAAATTGCTGGCAGCGGTTTGAAGTACATTCGCAACGCAGGGCCCATTACAGCTGACGCTATCGCAAACGCACTCACCTATTCATTAGAGCGCTTAAAAACCGATTATATCGACGTTTACCAGCTTCATTGGCCGAATAGAGTTACACCTCATTTCGGTAAGCATTGGCCGGATGGTGCTGATCCAACCAAAACCAATCGAGAAAAAGAACTGGATGGTATGCGTGATATCCTTTTAGGCATTAAGCGCGCGCTGGATGAAGGGAAAATTAGACACTGGGGGCTGTCAGATGACACGCCTTGGGGCATTCACGCCTTTCTTACACTTTGCAAAGAGCTGGATATGCCGCTTCCAGTTTCTATTCAAAATGAGTTCAGTTTACTTCATGCGAAAGACTGGCCTTATTTAATTGAAATGTGTGAACTAGAGAACATTGCTTACCTTCCGTGGTCGCCGTTAGCAACGGGTATGTTAAGTGGTAAGTATCAGGATGGAGCCAGACCGGAAGGTAGTCGTTGGACACTAGCTCAGCGTATGGGGTTATTTAGAGATAAAGCGCCAGCGCAGGCAGCTACAGCTGAATATATGAAGATTGCAGAAAAAGCAGGAATAACACCTTCGCAGCTCGCGTTGGCGTGGTGTAAGCAAGTGCCTGGTGTTACCTCAACAATTATTGGCGCTACCACTGTGCTTCAACTTAAAGAAAATATAGACGCGTTTGATATTTCACTTTCGAAGGAAACATTAGACGACATTCACGGTGTACTAAGGCAGTATCCTTTAGGCTTCTAAGCGAATTTTTTCTTCCTAAGAATGGCGGGGTAGCACTTCACTCCCCCGTCATTTTTGTGTAATACGCACGTCATATTATGTGTTTTTCAAGTATGAATTTGTGCGTATTATGTCAATGATTGACCCTCAACTAGCCCAGAACAGCGTGCTAGAAAAAGCACATAACTGGCGTAAGTGGCTTCTTTTAGCCTTGTTAGTCTATGTGATGTTATTAGCTGTCAGCATGATTGGCAGCGGATTCAAATTTGCTACTGGCGACCACGCGAAATCTCTTTTTAGTTTTGCTTCTAATCCTGTCATGGGATTGATTATTGGTATGGTGTGTACCGCACTTATTCAGTCTTCAAGTACGGTTACCTCTATTATTGTCGGAATGGTAGCGGGTGGTTTACCCATAACTATCGCTATACCCATGATGATGGGCGCCAACATTGGGACCAGTATTACCAACACCTTGGTGAGCCTTGGTCATGTTGCAAAAAAAGATGAGTTTCAAAGAGCCTTCAATGCGGCCACTATTCATGACTTCTTCAATGTACTGTCGGTACTAATTTTCTTACCTCTTGAAATGGCGTTTGGTATTTTGGAGTTCTTAAGTGCCCAATTGGTTGCGCTTATCCATACAGGTGAAGCCATCGGTGTGTCTGGTGTTAATCCTATTAAAGCGATGACGCAACCGGTAACAGACATAGTTACACAAGCATTCTCCTTTTTACCTTCTATTTATCCGGGCGTAGCGAAAATAATTCTTGGTATCGGCCTTATTATGTTTTCAATTACCTACATGGGTAAAATTATGAAATCACTTATGGTAGGCAAGGCAAAGGCGTTATTGCATACCAGCATAGGAAAAGGGCCACTCTCTGGAATAACGTCGGGTGCTGTGATGACAGTGCTAGTGCAATCCTCGTCAACCACCACATCGCTCATGGTTCCTTTGGTTGGCAGTGGAATTTTAAAAGCTAAGGATATCTATCCGTTCACATTGGGCGCAAATATAGGCACATGTATCACTGCGCTTATCGCAGCGTTGGGTGTAGTGGGGGTTAATAGTGGATTTGCACTACAAATAGCGCTTGTGCACCTGATTTATAACGTTCTGGGCGTTACGCTTATTTACGGGCTGCCTTTATTGCGCAATATTCCGCTCAATTTGTCTTATCAATTATCAGTGATAGCGGCAGAGCGGAAAATGTACGGCGCAGCTTATATCGGTGGCTTATTCTTTATTATGCCTTTGGGTATTATCTTCACTACTATGTAGCTAATGTAGCGCGCCATTCTATTTTTCTGTATGCACAAAAAAACGGCGCTGATGAGCTCAGTGCCGTTTCTCTTTTTTAACTTAGTGCATGTATTAGAATGCGTATTTTGCTGAAACTTGGAAGCGGTTCATGTCGCCTTCAAGGCCGGCTTCAATTTCACGCTTTGCGAAAGCGTATTCAGCGCCAACGGTTAGCGCTTTAGTTGGCGAGTACAAGTAGTTTACACGTGTGCTATAAGTGCTTTCAGTGGTAGCTAAACCCGTTAATGATACGTCATTGTCTGCTTCAAACGCCGAGAACATGATGCTACTGCGCGCTTTTTCGCTCCACTTGTGACGATACGCAACGCCGTAACCTGTTGAGTCTATGGCTTCAAGGTCGCCGCTTTCGGTAAGTACTGCACCATTAACTGCGTTTAGCGCAGAGTATCTGCCTAAACCTTTACCCGTGTTGAACGTGAAGCGAATATCGTCGCCATTAGACAAATTGTATTTACCGGTTACCGATACACCAAAGCTGGTTTCGTCCGCATCAATGCCAGCGGCATTATCGTAAGACAACTGTCTTAATAAGCCCGCTACTTTTACATAACCCCAGTCATACTTTGACGTATAGGCAGCTACAAAGTCTGGAACGCTGCTGTCGTCACTCGTAATTCGGCTACCACCGCCAAATGGCGTAATGGTTGATTCTGGGTTTTCAAGCGCAAGCTGTAGGCCGCCGTTGGTATATCTCACCATAACTTGACGGGCAAAGGTGATGCCGTCAGTGGTACCAATAAAATCAAGTGATTCTGGTAATGAACCTACGTCCATAAAGGTCGTCCATGTTTGGCCCACCAACCAATTCTTGTAAGTTAAGTACGCGTGGCGTACTCGCGGAGTGTAGGAGTTACTGATTCGCTCATCACCGCCGCTAGTTACAAGGAAGTCGAGTTCGAATACACCGTTAATTGTGTCGCCTTCAGCCGTAGGCGTTGACGTTGCAAAGCGGAATCGTGACGTTCTGATATGCGCGTCAAATTGTGGATCTTCGTCAACGCCACCAACAGGTGTTAGTGAAGGAATATAGAAATCGCGACCTACGCTACCTGATGCAATGGTGCCATCTGAGTAGTCACTAACCATAGCGTCGACTTTAACGTAGCCTGTGAATTTCACACTTGTGTCGCCGATTGTTGCTGCTTGTGCTGCACCTGTAGATGCTGCCAGGCACAGCGCTACTGCTGTAACCGTATTTTTTATTTTAGCTTTCATCGTGTCTGTTCCAAAAAAGTGGTTAAATAAATGTAAATTCAACGTTAACATTGCTGATTGTGTACTTATTATCTAAAAATTAAATAAGCCAATGGTCGCATAAGACTATAGTCGTAATACTTTTCTAGTAGAACCTTAGTTGTATGCTGCTAAGACCAAAGTCTCATTTTGCTTTGTGGGTGAATGGCTAGAGTGTTTCACCATACAACAAGAATTTTACATCATTGATATTGGAGGCAATCTTTATGACCGCCAGCAAAACTTATCCTGTGCCTGAGAACATTCTTCAGTCTACACATCTAACCGCATCTCAATATGATGAGATGTATAAGCAATCTGTAGAGCAACCTGAAGCGTTCTGGGCTGAGCACGCATCCATGCTTGAGTGGTATCAAAAGCCCACCAAAATTAAAAACACAATGTTTGGTGAAAACGATGTGTCTATTAAGTGGTTTGAAGATGGTGAGTTAAATGCCAGCTATAACTGTATTGACCGCCATCTAGCTGATAATGCTACAAAAGTTGCCTTTCACTGGGAAGGTGATTCACCAGAAGATAGCCAAGATATCACGTATCAACAAGTGCACTATGAAGTTTGTAAATTAGCGAATGCACTTAAAGAAATGGGCGTAGCAAAAGGTGATCGTGTTGCGATTTACATGCCGATGGTACCCGAGGCTGCCTACGCCATGTTAGCGTGTGCCCGAATAGGTGCAGTTCACTCAGTGATTTTCGGTGGATTTTCACCTAACGCTATTGCCGATCGTATCAACGACAGCAACGCCAAAGTCGTGATTACTGCAGATGAAGGCCGTCGTGCTGGAAGAAGTATTCCACTGAAAGCGAATGTGGATAAAGCACTGGCTGGTGATGCGTGTCCGTCTATTACTCATGTTTTAGTTCATAAGCTAACAGGAGGAGACGTAGACTGGAATGCTAAGCACGATGTGTGGTGGCATGACGCTGTTGATGGCGTGTCAGCGCAGTGTGAACCAGAGGTAATGAACGCGGAAGACCCACTGTTTATCCTCTATACATCAGGCTCTACTGGAACGCCAAAGGGTGTAGTACACACTACGGGCGGGTATCTCTTATATTCTGCGATGACCTTTAAATATGCTTTTGACTACAAAGAAGACGATGTTTATTGGTGTACCGCTGATGTAGGCTGGATCACAGGCCACAGCTACATGGTTTATGGCCCAATGGTGAACGCCGCATCACAAGTGTTCTTTGAGGGTGTACCAACCTATCCAGACGTTAAACGTATTGCTCAAGTAGTAGAAAAATACAAAGTAAATAGTTTATATACCGCACCAACTGCTATCCGCGCATTAATGGCGCACGGAGATGTTCCAACTGAAGGGTGTGATGTCTCATCGCTTCGCCTTTTGGGGACAGTAGGTGAGCCTATTAATCCTGAAGCATGGGAATGGTACCACCGCGTAATTGGTATGAGCCGTTGTCCTATTATCGATACATGGTGGCAGACAGAAACAGGTGGACACATGATCCTGCCTTTGCCTGGCGCTACGGAGTTAAAGCCTGGCTCAGCGACTCGCCCATTCTTCGGGATTCAGCCAGCGCTATTTGATGCTGACGGTAATGAGCTTGAAGGGGCAGCAGAAGGTAATCTTGTTATTAAAGACAGCTGGCCGAGCCAAGCTCGAACGGTTTATGGCGATCATCAGCGCTTTATCAACACCTACTTTAGCGCATACAAAGGTGTGTACTTCACCGGTGATGGTGCTCGTTGCGATGAAGATGGCTTTTACTGGATCACTGGTCGTGTAGATGACGTGCTAAACGTTTCTGGTCACCGTTTGGGCACCGCTGAAATCGAAAGCGCACTTGTTGCCCATCCTAAAGTAGCTGAGGCTGCCGTTGTTGGCTTCCCACATGATATCAAAGGGCAGGGTATCTACGTTTACGTAACACCAAATGAAGGGGTTGAAGCAAATGAAGCCCTTACTAAAGAGCTTAAGGCGTGGGTGCGTCAAGAGCTAAGCCCGATTGCTACACCTGATATGATCCAATGGTCTCGTGGATTACCTAAAACCCGCTCTGGTAAAATTATGCGCCGTATTTTGCGTAAGATTGCCGCCAATGAGCATGAGCAATTAGGTGACACATCAACGTTGGCGGATCCATCGGTTGTTGATACACTGATAGAGGAACGTCTAAATAAGTAGAAACTAAGGATATAGACAATGATAACCCTTCTAATCGCTGATGATCATCCGCTGTATCGCGATGCACTAAGAGGCGCGTTGTCGTTGTCACTTCCAGCCTTAACCCTCAAAGAGGCGGGAGACCTTAACACTACAGTCGATATTCTCAACAATGAGGATATCGACTTATTGTTGCTTGATTTGCACATGCCGGGTAGCAATGATTTGTTTGGCTTGCTGCATATTCGAAAACTCTTTCCCGAACTTCCTGTTGCCGTAGTCTCTGGCACAGAAGACACCACACTTATTTCAAAGATTATTAGCGTGGGCGCGCTAGGGTTCATCCCCAAAACTGCCAGTGCGCAAGATATTGCAAACGCCGTAGAAGCAATTCTGGATGGCGATGTATGGCTACCTGATAACTTAAGTGAAGACGTTGATGAGGTGAATGAAGAGTTCTCTGAATTAGCGGATAAAGTTGCCTCGCTAACGCCCTCGCAATACAAGGTGCTTTGTTACATGCGAGACGGCTTGCTGAACAAGCAAATTGGCTTTAATTTAGATATCGCAGAGGCCACGGTTAAAGCGCATGTCACTGCTATCTTTAAAAAGTTGGGCATAAACAACCGCACACAAGCGGTACTTATTGCTTCACAACTTGAGTTGGAGCCGCCAGCTCAGTAGCGTCGAACTTAAGCACGGCTTCTGAGGTAGCAAATTCCGGTAAGAACTTTTCCAATGCCAAGCGGCTTTGTTCACTTAGCAAAGGATTGTCAATTTCAATAACCGTTCGCCCTTCGGTAAGTGCCATACCTTCTCTAAAGTTATCATGAGCTAACAGTAGCTCCTGAAACTTACCCGTTTCGAAGAGCCTTAACAGACCCTCAGCTATCCGCCCTGCTAATGCCTGATTGTCGCTTCCTACAAAGAAAAAGATGGGGCTTGGGTATGAAATGATAAGGTGATCGTCGATAGTCAGACCGCGTGAGAGCGCCTTGTCAGCGAGTTCTTCTTTAATTTCCATAACACTTCTTGGAAACATATCAGCGAAGCCTTCCGAAACAATGCGAAATGACGCCCGGTAGGTCGTTTCCAACACCGGGATATCGTTTGCGCGAAATATCTTCGTATCGGGCCAGTCGTAGCCCAAAACCGCTCGGTATGCTCGTAACGCGTTTAATGACTTTACTTCTTTAAGTCGCGTATCGCCTTCTCTGACCAGCAGTGCACGCTTACCAAAAAGACCCGCCATAATGGGAATGCGAATGGGCAGGAACTGACGTTCACGCTCTGTCGAGGTAACGCTCCACGTCACGTCTAGCATGTGGTGTTCAAGGCTGCGTAGTTGACGCTCTTGCGCCGTTTCTTGGTCGCTGACAATCAGTTCAAAAGAGCCGTATTGAGGTTCAGTAACGCGCAGTGATTCTGTGAGAAGACGTTTAGCGTAGGCGTATACGGCGTCTCGCCCAGGGTGAATATTTGGCAGGCGGAGAACGGTGTGAGGTAAGTCAGTACTTACCTCGTTTGTGTTTTGCTGCTGAGCATTAGCACTCAATAGTGTAAATACACTCAACAGCAGAGAGGCAACACTTAGGGCTTTTTTCGTAACGTCCATATTTTGTATTTCATGCACTAAACGCATGCCTTACTGCAAGTTGCCGCAGGTTTTAACGCTGAATATCCATTGGCAAACTTGTATTGCTAGTCTTTTCCCGTCAGCAAAAAGTCGTGCTCGGGGTCTACAATAAATTGACCCCTCATCGCTTCTCTTCCGAGCAGCATCAAATAGGTCATTTCAGAGCGGTCCGTTAGGGTTAACTGAATATCCCACTGGTACCCGTCCATTATTATAGGCGTAATTATAACATAGCGCTTCTCAAGTGTAGCCGTTGAGCTTTTTACGCGTTTTTGTCCTTCTACACGTGCTTCTCTGCGAACCACGCGTTCAACGTTGTGAATGTCGGGATGGATATCAAATTTAATCCATAATTCACCGTCTTGATCAAACTCTTCAATGTTGTCAACATGAAGTGAAGACGTTGCCGCCCCTGTATCAACGCGTACGTTCAAATCAGAGATGGCGAGTTTTGGTAAATCGCACAGCTCTACCGCACCAACAATTTTTTTATTGTTCATCAGTTTTTCTACCAATTTTATAAAACAGGACCCTGTTCTGGTGGCAATAAATTGTCTTGTAATAATTCTACGTGTTCTGCAACAGTATCAGGCTCTGAAAAGTATGCAATGTGGTATACCGCTTCACCTTCTTGGGTAAGTGGAATATTTTGTTTACCAATTACAACACCTTCTGCAGGGCTTTCAAGGCTATCTAAATAATTGCCAAACGGATCAGCAATAATGGCCAGTTTGTCACCTTTTTCAACATGGTCACCTAGCTGTGCTAAATGCGTCACAAATCCACTTTCTGGCGCGCGAACCCATCCACTTTGGCGCGCTATAAAACGCTCGATACTGTGGCCCTTACTGCGGCTTTTATTCAGCATGCCCAAATGACGCATGGTATTAATAATGCCTCTTACGCCGGCACGAATAGAAAACTCGTCATAACGTAACGCTTGGCCTGCTTCGTAAAGCAGAATTTTAACGCCACTTTCACTGGCCGCTTCGCGCAAAGAGCCATCGCGTAACTCTGCGTTAAGTAGTACAGGTACGCCAAACGCTTTTGCCATTTCCAGTACTTCTGGGTCGTCTAAGTCAGCGCGAATCTGTGGCAAGTTACTACGGTGTATAGCGCCGGTGTGAAGGTCAATGCCGACATCGCACTTACTTACCACTTCTTTGAAAAACAAGTTGGCTAACCTACCGGCAAGCGAACCTTTTTTACTCCCTGGAAAACTGCGGTTCAAATCGCGTCTATCGGGTAAATAACGAGACTGGTTTAGTACGCCGTACACATTAACCATAGGCACCGCGATAAGGGTTCCTCTTATCCGCTCAATCGCTTTTGAGCGGATAAGTCTGCCTACTATTTCGATGCCATTTAATTCGTCACCGTGAATGGCTGCGCTGACGAACATAATGGGACCTGGTCGCTTTCCTCGTTTAACGTAAACCGGAATGCTCATATTGGTGGCCGTGTACAACGGCGGCATTTCTAACTCAATCTTTTTTGTTTCGCCAGGAGCAATACTTTCACCCCCAATTTTTAAAACATCATTTACCACTAACGTTTTCCTATAATTACGTTATTGCATAGGTTAAAAGGGTTAGCCTTTTCCACGGGTTTTTGTTTTGTGCGGCTCTGCGCTTTTTTCAATGAACTCGATGATCATACTGGCGACATCCTTATTGGTCGCTTTCTCAATGCCTTCAAGGCCCGGCGAAGAGTTTACTTCCATAACGACTGGACCGTTGTTCGAACGAAGAATATCTACGCCACAACAATTTAGTCCCATCGTTTTAGCTGCATCTACCGCTGTTTTGCGTTCCGCTGGACTTAGGCGAACTAAACTTGCCTGACCGCCACGGTGAAGGTTAGAGCGGAATTCCCCAGGTGCTGCTTGGCGCTTCATCGCTGCTACAACTTTTCCACCTACCACAAAGCAACGAATATCTGCACCGCCCGCTTCTTTAATAAACTCTTGCACTAAAATACTGGCGTTAAGACCCATAAAGGCTTCAATGATCGACTCTGCCGCTTTTTGTGTGTCTGCCAATACCACACCAATACCTTGCGTGCCTTCAAGTAACTTAATAACCACTGGGGCGCCGCCAACCGTCTTAATAACATCATCGATTTTATCAGGGTGGTGTGCGAAGCCTGTTCTCGGCATACCTATGCCTTTACGTGATAAAAGCTGCAACGAACGCAATTTATCTCGAGAGCGGCTGATAGCAACCGACTCGTTAAGGCTGTATGTGCCCATCATTTCAAATTGGCGAACGACTGATGTGCCATAAAAGCTAACCGATGCGCCAATTCGCGGGATCACTGCATCGTAATAGGGTAGTCGCTTACCGTTATAGCGAACTGACGGTCGCGCACTGGTGATATCCATGTAGCAGTGCATGGTATCGATAACGTCTACCTGATGCCCGCGAGCCTGCCCAGCTTCGACTAAGCGTGAAGTAGAGTAAAGACGAGGATTTCTAGAAAGAATTGCAATGCGCATTATAAAAAAGCCTGTAGTTTGTGTTTTATTTTGTCGTTTTATCGACCAATCTACTACCACGTTAGAACGTGATTGTTAAATAGACAAGTCATTTTTGCGCGCATACTAATGTAAGTGTTCGGGGGTGTCTTACGAATAATTCTTGTTGTGTCGATTGCTTTTAATGCATGAACTTGACTGTTTTTCACGTTAGCATTAGAGCGCGTCGGCCTTTTTAACGTAAAATCAGAATTCAAGGTCAGTCTGCTTAACGAAAAAATGTAAGGATTTGGGTTAATGAATGAGTGGTGGCATGGGTTTTTGGCGTGGTTAACTCAGTACCAGTCAAATGTCGTGTGGAGTGGTTTGGTTTTACTAATTTATTTGGCGATGTCTCGTAAGTTGCTGCCAAAATTAGAAACCAACATCGTAAAGTCAAAGCTAAAATCAAATAGTGCTATTAAAGGGCTTTTTGCTGCACGGGTTATTGTTGCTACAGTATCGTTAGCCTTGTTGTTGCTAGCATGGGGGATCGATTTTTCGGGGCTCTTAGTGCTTTCCACTTCTATCATCACGGTAACCGGTGTTGCGCTTTTTGCTAGTTGGTCACTCATCAGTAACATCACTGCGTACTTTATTTTGCTCACAAACGTAGCCTATCGCAGAGGTAATTATGTGCGCATTCTCGACGGCGATAACTTCATTGAAGGTGTGATTGCCGATGTAGGGCCGTTTAGCACGCGCTTGCTTACCGCTGAGCGTGAAACCCTCATGTATCCTAACAACCTGATTTTAACCCGTCCTGTTTTGCTCAACCCTAAAGAGAAGTGGGGAGCAATGGGAAAAGTGGTGGCGAAGTCGAGCGTAGAGACGCCGGTGGTTAAAATTGAAGAAAGTAAACCACACGACGAATTACTCTAGACGTCTTTCCTTACTCATATAGCGAAAAACCTGCAGCGAGCTACTAGCTACACGTTTTTCGCCTCCCTGATGTAGCGCGTCATACTTTGAAGTAGTGCGCGCAGTTTCGCTGGTTTTAGCGGTTTAGCTAAGAAGTTTACGCCTTGGGCTTTACACTGTGTAACTAAGCTTTCATCTGGTGTCGCCGTTATAAGCGCTGCTGGCACCACAATATTAAGTCGATGTCTTATCTCTTCAATCAAAGCTAGCCCATTTTTCTCGCTGTCATGACTGAGCTGATAATCCATAAGTAAGATTTGAGGCTGAATAGTCTCACAGACTTTCAACGCGTCATCCCAGTTGTTCGCAAGCACTACATTGATTCCCCATTTCTGTAATAGGGTCTGCATGGCATCTAAGTTCTCTCTTTGATCGTCCACGCAAAGCACGTCCATGCCTGTAAATGTTGTACTGCGGGGCTTTGCTGTAACGTTGGATACCTGTTTTGGCTCAGCTTTATCCAAGCTAAACGCAAAGCAGCTGCCTTTGCCTATTTTCGAGGTAACACTAATATCGCTGTTCAACTGCAGACTTAAACGTCGAACAACCCCCAAGCCAAGACCAATACCGTGTTCCTTACTTTCGTTTGCGCGGAAAAAGTCACCAAAAATGCTGTCTTTTTTATCGGTAGATATGCCAATGCCTGTGTCGATAACTTTGAAATAAACGGTGTCTTTGACAGCCTTGATAATGAACAAAACGCGGCCATTTTCCGTGTATTTCACCGCATTTGAAAGCAAGTTTTGGGTTATTCGGTATAAGTACGTTTTGTCAGCTTTTACCCAGCACGGGCGTATAATCGCTTTAAAACGAAGTCCTTTTTCCCGCGCGCGCATTGCCATTTCGTCCACAAGTGGTGACAGCAGGGTCCTTACATCAATAGGCTCAATATCGGGTTTCATTTCACCTTGATCTAAGCGTGCGATATCCAGCAAAGTGCCAATCAGTGTTTCGCTAGACGTCACGCTATGGCTAAGCTTTTGAATAATGGCTAGCGCTGACTCAGTCAGTTCTTGTTCTTCAAGGGCGCTCACATAGAGCTTGGCCGCATTTAGCGGCTGCAAAACATCATGGCTTGCGAGCGCCAAGAAGCGGGTTTTACTGGCATTGGCATCTTCCGCAGCCTTTCGTGCCCTTATCAGTTCTTTCTCGGCATCAGAGCGCCGTTCTATTTCAAGTCGAAGCTCGGCGTTTATGGAGTGTACTTCTTCAGTACGCTTCTTAATACGAGCCTCAAGATCAATGTTTGATTCTTCAAGCGCTTGCTGTATTTCCACGTGTCCGGTGATGTCGTTGAAGCTTGTTACGAAGCCTCCGCCAGGTAAAGGATTACCTACCATCTCAATAACCCGTCCATCCATTCGTTGTCGTGTGAAGCGATGGGGCATACCAGAGCGCAAATGAGCCAGCCTTTTTTCTACTTCACCGTCCACGTTATCTGTGCCGAACTCACCTTGTGAAGCGTTATACCGAATAAGCTTTTCTATAGGCGTACCCACTGCCAACAAGTTATCTGGGTAAGGGTAGAGGTTGGCATAGCGTTTATTCCACGCTACTAAATTTAAGTGTTTGTCGACTACGCTAATGCCTTGGTCCATGTTTTCAAGTGACGTGAGTAGTGCAGTCATATTAAATTGCATGGCTTGCGTTGTGTCATCGAAGAAGTTGATAACCTCGGTAAAGTCCATCTTCTTACCACGCAATGCGCTGTCTAGCAGTACTTTGGCACTCGATGCGCCAATAACGCCACCCAAGGCGCGTTCGCAAAATGATAAAAACGATTCATTTGGCGTATCGTCGTGCTTTAATTGGCAATTATTGAGTTGCTGATATTGTTCCAACAATTGTTCACAACGACCGGATCCCATGAAGGTCGACAATAGCGTTATGAGATCGGAGACGGTCACGTTAGTTGCCTGCGCTTTAACGGTATTGTTAGTGGAAATGGCAGGAGACACAAAGGCTTCAGCTTGCATTCTGTCGATAAGACGCTGCGGTGCAAAGTGTGAAAAGAGTATGTAAACAAAGCTGTTTGCCGCTAAGCTAATCATAGCGCCTTGGCTAATGAGTTCGTTTTGTTCCATTTGTGAAACTTGCTCGCTCACGATGGGAAGTACAAGCCACAACACCCAAATCACTAGTCCCACCATTAGCCCTGCGTAAACCCCGTGCGCATGCGCGCGCTTCCAGTAAAGTCCGCCAACAATGGCTGGCATAAGCTGGATAACTAACGAGAACGCAATAAGCCCAATTGAATGAAGCGAGCGGCTGCTGGTCATTTGCTGGTGGTACAAAAACGCCATAAGCAAGATAAACGCGATGACGATACGGCGAATAAGCCTGATTTTGCTCGACACGTCCTGTTTGTCATCGGTATTGCCTGTAAATGCAAGAATACGCGGCAGAATCACATCGTTGGTGAGCATAGTACTCAGTGTGAGTGTTGCCACAATGATCATAGCTGTTGCGGCAGAGAGCCCGCCTACAAAAACAATCACTTGAAGAAGAACTGACTCTGAAAATACAGCCAGCGACAGTACGTAAGAGTCGGGCTCGATATTAGCGCCAGCAAAAATGGCTTTGCCTGCAATGGCGATAATAGGAATTACCGCTGAAATAATGGTCAGGTAGAGAGGGAATAACCACCTTGCCGTGCGCAGATGACCTAGGCTTAGGTTATCAATAATGGCAACGTGAAACTGCCTAGGCAAACAAACAATGGCCGCTGCCGCCATGATAGTTTGAGCGATGAAAGTAAACGAACCAAACTGCGCCAAGGCTATTTCATTGGTGAAACTTTCGAAGAATGGACCAGACTGGGTGCGCTTCCACGCACTATAACCAACAATGGCAACCAGCACTAACGCCAGCAATTTAATGGTCGACTCGAAGGCGATAGCCAGCATCAAACCCCGCCGGTATTCGGTGACGTCCGTTTGCCGAGTACCGAAATATATTGCGAATGCCGCGATGAAACCAGTGGCGGCAATAATAATGCCGTTGCTGTTAGGCTGCTGAGTAAGAAGTTGGAAAGTAGCGCCCACTGCTTTTAATTGAAGCGCGATATAAGGAATAGTGGCAAGGAGCGCGATAAGCGTAACTACCAAAGCTACGGTTTGGCGCTTTCCATAGCGCGACGCGATGAAGTCGGAAATGGTAGTGATGTGTTGCTTCTTGCTCACGAGGGTTAACTTGTAAATAAACTTATAACCCAAGACGTAAACGAGAATAGGCCCAAGCATGATTGGCAGGTAAATCCAGGTGTCTCTACTTGCTTGGCCTACCATGCCGAAAAAAGTCCATGCGGTACAATAAATAGCGAGGGCCAGCGAATATATAGCGGGATGTGACGTTAGTGCTCTAGCGGTGGGCGAGTTCTTTTCACCCCAACTCGCCAGTGAAAACAGCAAGAAGAGGTACAGTACTGCAAGTGTTACCCAACCAAAAACCATAACGTTCCTTTTAACTTAGTTTTAACAATGTTGCCGCTATTATAATCATTTCGACCATGGTCTACCTACGACCATGGTCTCATTTTGAATTTTTAACGGCAGGTCTAGAGTAGTACGCGAGCTCCTAAATGCTTGACTTTGCTGCTTGTGATTGTCTTTCCTCAATCACGTAACACGCAGCAATAACGTTAACAAAGCCGGGCGTTAGGAATATGTAAAATCATAACAATCAATTAACCTGACATAAGGGTGAAACAATGGCATTTAGAAACGAAGAGGACAAAAAAGCGTATTGGAGGGAGAATCTCGCTCTTCTCGCCAAGCTTTTAGTCGTTTGGTTTATCGTATCATTCGGCGCCGGCATTATTTTTGTCGATATCTTAAATGAAATCCAATTTTTTGGCTTTAAATTAGGCTTCTGGTTTGCGCAGCAGGGCGCAATTTACGTATTTGTTGCATTGATCTTTGTCTACATGGCGAAGATGAACGCCATGGACAAACGCTACGGCGTAGATGAGGAGTAAATCATGGACGTTCAAACTTTAACGTTTATTATCGTTGGCGCAACGTTCGCGCTTTATATCGCTATCGCTATTTGGGCTCGCGCAGGCTCAACTAACGATTTTTACGTTGCAGGTGGCGGTGTACCTCCCGTTATGAATGGGATGGCAACGGCAGCAGATTGGATGTCGGCAGCCTCGTTCATTTCAATGGCGGGTCTTATCTCATTTATGGGGTATGACGGTGCAGTATATCTAATGGGGTGGACAGGTGGTTATGTTCTACTTGCGCTTTGTTTAGCTCCCTATTTACGTAAATTTGGCAAATTCACGGTACCTGACTTCATTGGGGATCGTTACTACTCACAAACCGCGCGTACGGTTGCTGTATTTTGTGCAATCTTCGTTTGCTTTACATACGTTGCAGGTCAAATGCGTGGCGTAGGTGTGGTATTCAGCCGCTTCTTAGAGGTTGATATTGTGTCTGGCGTGGTTATCGGTATGGTTATCGTGTTCTTCTACACGGTACTTGGCGGTATGAAAGGCATTACTTACACGCAAGTTGCACAGTTTTGTGTAATGATTTTCGCCTACATTGTACCTGCGGTATTTATTTCTATAATGGTAACAGGACATATCCTGCCGCAAACCGGCTTTGGTGCTACCTTAGCGGACGGTTCGGGGGTGCATATGCTGCAGAAACTCGATAATTTATCTGTCGAGTTAGGCTTTAACGAATACACATCAGGAACAAAAAGTACCATTGATGTATTCTTTATCACCTTTGCGTTAATGGTAGGTACAGCGGGTCTTCCACACGTAATCGTTCGCTTCTTCACTGTGCCTAAGGTTCACGATGCGCGTAAATCTGCAGGCTATGCACTAGCGTTTATCGCAATTTTATATACCACAGCACCGTCACTAGCAGCGTTTGCCCGTGTGAATATGATCGAAACCATTAATGGACCTGAAATGACGGGAACCAGCTATGAAGAAGCGCCGTCGTGGATTAAAAACTGGGAACAAACTGGCCTTATCTCATATGAAGATAAGAACGGTGATGGCAAGATGTTCTATTCGGGTGACGAGCGCAACGAAATGAAAGTTGACCGCGATATCATGGTATTGGCTAATCCTGAAATTGCGAACTTACCTGCGTGGGTTATTGCACTCGTTGCAGCGGGTGGTGTGGCAGCAGCACTGTCAACGTCCGCAGGCTTGCTGCTGGTTATTTCAACCTCTGTTTCCCATGATTTACTGAAACGAAACTTTATGCCAAACATTACCGATAGAGCCGAGCTCATGTATGCGCGACTTGCTGCTGGGGTGGCCATTGTCATAGCAGGTTACTTCGGTATCAATCCGCCAGGCTTTGTTGCACAGGTGGTGGCATTTGCCTTCGGCTTAGCGGCGTCGAGTTTCTTCCCGGCAATTATTATGGGTATCTTCAGCAAGCGCATGAACGATAAAGGTGCTATTGCTGGTATGATTTCAGGTATTGCCTTCACTGCGGCTTACATTATTTACTTCAAATTTGTAAACCCAGCGGCCAATACGCCTGACAACTGGTGGTTTGGTATTTCTCCTGAAGGTATTGGTACCTTAGGTATGATGGTGAACTTCATTGTGGCTTTCCTTGTGTTCAAAGCAACAGATGAAGCGCCAGAAGAAATCCAAGAACTGGTTGAAAGCATTCGTTATCCTAAAGGAGCGGGTGAAGCATCAGCGCACTAAACTAATGTTGCCTTAAGATAGGCTTTAGCAAAATAAAACCAATCTACTGGCGAAAGTGAGTAGGTTGGTTTTTTCTTTTTGTGAACTGGACATTTCCTATGACTGCGATGGCTAAACAAGTAGAAGACTTTCTCAACACATCAGCACCTTTTGACGTGCTGGATAAAGAGCAAAAGCTTGAGCTAGTAAAACATACTGAATTGATTTACCTGACAGCGGATAATGTGGGCGACCTGCAAAAGGGCAAATCGTCACTTTTTCTTATTCAAAATGGACAGTTTTCCGTCCAAGATTCTGATGCCCCTTTACGCCATTTAAGTGAGGGCGACTACTTCGGCTACACCAATATAATGGAAAAACGTAATTTTTCATTAAGCATCAGTGTAGACAGTCCAGGTCTGGTTTACTGTTTTGAAGCATCTGCTGTTACCCCGTTATTTGAACTGCCAGCAATTCGAAATTTTTTTGATGGGCTGCGCAATAATGCCCTTCAAAACCATGCTATTTCCGATAGTAATTCCATGTGGCTTTATAAAGGGCTTGAGGATGTTATTAATAAGTCTCCCGTGTCGGTAGACATAGAAACATCAATAACAGTGGCGGCGCAGATCATGACGAATCAAAAGGTATCGTCATTACTGGTTACACGAGAAGATAAGCTTATTGGCATTATCACCGACCGAGACTTACGTTCAAGAGTGGTTGCTGCCTCTCTCGATATTCATCTTCCAGTCAGCCATATAATGACGCCTAATCCTGCGCAGATAATGGGAAATAGAACGCTATTTGATGCCTTGGCGCTTATGACCGAAAGGAACATCCATCACCTCCCCGTTATCGACCAGCAAACCCTTGTGCCATTGGGTATGGTGACAGCCAGCGATATTATTCGTCATCAGCGTGGTAACGTTCTTTTTATTATTGGAGAGCTAAGCAAAGCGGAGAACCTTTACGAATTAACACGGCTATCCTGGCAGTTACCGCATTATTTCTCTGCTCATGCGAAAAAAGCAGGGGACTATGACATTGCTGGCAAAATTTTATCTCAAGCTACCGATATTATGACAAGAAAGCTTATTGGCTTTTTCCAACAGGCTAACGGGAAAGCCCCCATGATGTTTGCGTGGCTTGTTTATGGATCACAGGCAAGAGAAGATCAGACGATGGGTTCGGATCAAGACAATGGACTGCTTCTTACTGAGCGGCCAAGCAAAACGCAAGCTGAATATTTCGCAAAAATGGCTGATTATGTGTGTAACGGTTTGGCCAAATGCGGCATTAAACTGTGCGATGGTAATATTATGGCGAGTAATCCTAAGCTTAGACTCTCGCTTGAAGAAGCCATTGAAGAAGCTAAGCGATGGGTAAAAGCACCAACTAAAGATGCGATTATGCACTTTAATATTTTTCTTGATGTTCGCTGCGCAGCCGGGGATATAAGTTTATTTAAGCAGTTGCAGCGTCAAAGGGCCCCCTTGATGAAGCAAAATATGTTCTTAGCAGCGCTTACGAGAAATAGTAACGAAATATCGGTTCCGCTTTCCATGTTTCAAAAGTTCATTTATGAAAAAGGCCGTAAAGAGAAGGACGTGATCGACCTTAAAACCCGAGCCGTGGCCTTAATCAACAATATCGCCCGCATATACGCGCTAGCTGATGGCGTGACGTTGCCTAATACACTTGCCCGGCTAGACGCGCTATCGGAAAATTCACAGCTCTCAAAAAGAGATGCGACTAACCTACGTGATATTTGGCTGTTCTTAAATCGTTTGCGTTGGCGTCATCAGTTGGAAAATAAAGTAACGGACAATCGTGTGTCGGTTTCAAGTTTATCATCGATAGAAAAGCATCAGCTAAAAGCCGCATTTAAGGCTATAGAGCGAACCAATCAAGCAATGGTTATGAAGTTCTCTGGCGGCGTAAGTTAACGCCATGATAACGCGGATAATCGAAGCCTGTGCATCGGTACTGTTTGGGAATCGTCAATTCAGAAAGTCGTTACGTGATAAAATGTTGGGCGACACCCCTTTGGCGTCTGTTGATTTAGAACTCACATCGTTAGACCCTGTGACAACTCAAATTACATCGATTGGTTATGTAAGTGGTTCAGCTGGAAAAATTACGCTTTCCTCCAGTGGCTATCACGTTATTAATACGTCAGCGGACTTAGGACAAAGCCCTGTAATACACGGATTGACCTTAGATATTTTGCAACAAGGCGAAGGCTTGGCAGACGCCATCAATTCATTGCTACCACTACTGAAGACACATGTTCTAATTTTTCACAATGCGCGATTAGATTTGATGGCGCTTGATAGTGCCTTCAAACGGTGTGGATTACCGCAGATGGAAGTGCTCTATCTTGATACGCTTCAGCTCGCACTTTATCAGTTAAACAAACAACATCAGGTGCTACCGAGTAATAGTGCAACGCTAACGGTTTGTAGGCAACGGTTAGACTTACCCGCGTTTCCTGAACACAACGCACTAGATGATGCGTTAGCGACAATGCAGTTGTTTTACGCCCAGCTAAATGAATTGGGAATTACTTTGGAGAATTCACTCGAGTCTTTGGCTCACACGAATGCTGTTGGCCGTTTTAAGCTGGGAGTACCGCATTAGCGTCTAAAGCAAGGCAATGCTAATTATAGTGCCTAGGCCTTAAGTTTTGTGGGATGACTCGGTGCATTTATTTTGCCAGCGCTTACCGTTGTCGGCGCCACGAGTTGATTCCGTCCAGAGGTTTTAGCCACATACAGATTTTTGTCTGCTTCTAACATGACGTAGTCGATAGTTTTATTGTCATCAGCATGCTTGACGGCTAAGCCTGCACTTAGCGTAACGCGCTCATACTCAGATGCCGCATGAGGAATATTCAGGTCATAAACCGTTCGCAATAAGCGCTCAGTGACGGCCTTCGCGCCGTCTACATCGGTGTTAGGCAGAATAACCAAAAACTCTTCACCGCCAATTCTCACTAATTTGTCCATAGGTCGAAGTAGGGCGTCGTTAATCGTTTTACTGACCTTCCACAAACAGCTATCGCCATCTATATGACCATACATATCATTGAACAGTTTAAAGTGATCAACATCAAAAATAACCAAGGAGAGAGGAGTAACGTTACGTAACCCATCTCTCACTAAACGGGGTAAATAGTCGTCTAAATAGTGGCGATTGTAGGCACCTGTTAACTTATCTACATAGATAAGCTTTTCGAGCAAATCGTTTCTAAGCTTGTGATTGATGTGTGATTTTACACGGTTGCGCAGGGTACAAGCGTTTACCGGCTTCACCACAAAGTCAACGCAGCCAGATTCCCAACATCTCGACTCTTCTTCATCACTTGACGAAGAGGTCACGAAAATAATAGGAATGTGAGCACACAACGGCTTTTTTCTTAACAATGCGGTGGTCTGATGCCCGTCTAATTCGGGCATTGAAACATCCATGAGGATTAGGTCAGGCGTATGGTACTTGCAATATTCAATTGCTTCTTTACCTGAGCCCACAGAGGCGCAGGCGACTGTGTCTTCAAGTAAAGTTTCCAGAACAAGTCTGCTGC
>NZ_JAFLMX010000019.1:0-2125 GCF_017849675.1 Alteromonas sp. AO-Serp | reverse complement strand
TCGCGACATAACGATAAAGCTATTGCCCAACACCACTTCATTGTTACCCAAGAGTGTCATGGTATCGATTTGTCGGGCGGAGTGATCGCCCATAAAAAACGTCACTTTTGCAGTATTGTTGTCTTCAGGGTCATTAACGATGAACTTTACTTGTCCCGCCTTCCATGAAGGGTTGGTACTTTCAACGATATAAGCTTTATGGACATTGCCCTCTTTTTTTAAGGCAACCGTATAGCTTGAGAATTGCCAAATCCCCTCAAGAGTTTCGTCACGTTGGCTTTTCAAATGTTGTTTAAATGCCGATAAGTCGAAATCATGCACTACCGATTCGCGTACCGCTTCCTCTGAGCCATTCGTATTTAACGCAAGACCAATGTGCCCCTTGCGAAAAAATGTAAGCCAGTCGCTAAGCACTGTGTGGCATTGCGCTTCGCTTTTCGCGCTTTGTACTCGCGCCAAAATCGCACTATTGTGGGCCGAATAAAGGTCCTGCCCTTTTTTCTCGACGCTATATTGAAAACCGGCATCGTTGTTTTCAAACGTGCTTTTTAGCCATGCAAACTCACTTTCACACTGAAAGGTACTACCAAACGAACAGAAAGAGGCAAAAAGAGGGAATATCGCAAATCGTTTCACTAAATATGATGTCCACATCTACTTTTAATAACAATAAAGTATCATAAAACCATGATTTTGCGAGCATTTACCACGTACATACTTGTAAGCAAACGTTTTAGCTACTAATTCCTAAGCGGTGAGTTCACCCCACCGCATAAGGTTTTTCTAGTGCACTTAACCCTACACCGTTGCGTTTAATCACTTTAAGCTGAGTAGGAATACGCTCTTTCATGGCTTCAATATGGCTTATCACTCCAATCATTTTTCCGCTGGCATTTAAGTTGTCTAGTGCATCAAGCGCCACATCCAAAGTTTCAGCATCTAGGGTGCCAAAGCCTTCATCCAAAAACAGCGAATCAATACTGGTCTTGTGACTGACCAAGTCAGATAAAGCTAATGCCAGTGCAAGGCTCACTAAGAAACTTTCTCCACCAGACAGGGTTTTGGTGTCTCGCACTACGTCACCATGCCAGGTGTCTAATACACTTAAACCCAACCCTTCGTTTTCTTTTCGAATTAGCTGATAGCGACCGTGTAATTTATCAAGCTGCTGATTTGCAAGCTGCACTAAGTTGTCCAAGGTAAGTCCTTGGGCAAAACGTCTGAATTTGTCGCCGCTGGCCGAACCAATTAACGAGTGCAGGTAAGTAATATCGTCGTAATAGGCCTCAAACGCGGCCATCTCATCCACAAGCTGCTGCTGCCTTTCGCGGGCTTGATTGTTAGCGCTTAGCTGCTGTTCAATTTGCCCTAAAGACGATAACAGCGTGTCACGCTGCTGAGCTTGCTGGGTAATTTTCGTATCGAGCCACTGTGCACCGTGCTCTTCTAACTCGCTCTGCCACTGTGCTGCGTTAGCATGGGCTTTTAGCGATTGTTGGGTAGCTAGCGCGTTTTCTAGCTTTAAGTCCGCTTGTTGTTTTTGCTGAGCTAATCGCTTTTGCAGTTCAAGCAAGGTGTTGCGGGTATCTTCGTCTAAAAGCGCATTACTAAACGCTTGCTCATCGTCAAATGGGCTGCTCGCCAACTGACGGCTAAAGTGCTCTGTTGCCTCTGTAAGTGCCTGCTCTTTTTCGCGCATTTGCTCATTAAGCTGGGCAATTTCTGCTTCTAAACGAGACAAAATAGTGTCCGTTTGTTGTAGGCGAGATTTGCATTCATTTACATTTCGCTCAGCCATTTCTTGGGCGGCGTTTGCCTTATTCCTTGTTTCAGCAATATCACCTTCAGGGAATACGGTTGTGCGCGAGTCTCGCAGCGCCTTTAGGCTTTTATCTAGCTGCACAAGCTCTTCGCATACGCCCTTAAGCTGATCCTCAGCGCTTTCTATATCACGATTAACCACAAGCAAGTTGCTACTTACCTCTTGCAACTCATCTTTAAGTTTGGCGTGTAGCTGATGATTGTGTTTATAGGTTTTTAGCGCTTCGGCTTTTTCATTTAGCCACGAGGCAATTCCATCAATAGTCAAGTTGTGAATATCAGCACCAGACTCTTATACACATCT
>NZ_JAFLMX010000047.1:0-5607 GCF_017849675.1 Alteromonas sp. AO-Serp | reverse complement strand
TGTGGTAGAAGCGAGTTTACCGCTATCAAACCTAGCGCAGAACTTACGCGGTGTAACGGAAGAAACCCAGCGCACCATTGATGTACAGCAAAAGTCTGCAACCAATGCTAAGCGTGCGGTAGATACAATGAGTGGCTCTGTTGACGGAGTTGCACATAGCGCAGCGCAGGCGGCAAGCGACGCTAACGAAGCGACAACAGCGGCCAGTGAAGGACGTCAAATCGTACAGCAAACCGTTACCAGTATTCAGCAGCTTGCTGAGAACGTACGCGAAACCGCTGACGTTATAGCTCGTTTAGAGTCTGATTCTAATAAAGTTGGCTCGGTGCTGGATGTGATTAAAGGCATTGCAGAGCAAACTAACTTATTAGCGCTTAACGCCGCTATCGAGGCAGCTAGGGCGGGTGAACAAGGTCGAGGCTTTGCAGTGGTAGCTGATGAAGTAAGAACGCTAGCATCGCGCACACAGCAGTCTACGGAAGAAATTCAAAGTACTATTGAACAGCTTCAAAATGCTGCTCACTCAGCGGTAGAGGTAATGTCTCGTGGTACTGAACAAGCAACTAGCAGTGTAGAGACGGCTAATAAAGCGGGAAGCAGTCTAGAAACCATTACCAGTACTATTGGGCGCATCAATCAAATGAACGAGCAAATCGCGCACAATACCGAAGACCAGCGCACTGTAGCGGTTGACATAGTTCGTCACGTTGACGAAATTCATGAGCGTACCGAGCAAACGGCGAGCCGTTCAGGTGAATTAGGCAGCATGTGTAATGAGCTTGCTGACCTGGCGCAGCACCTTGAGTCAATTGCGAAGCAATTCAGAGTGTAACACCTTATCAAATGCTATTTAGGGCCTCCGCAAGGGGGCTTTTTTGTGGGCGCTAATTACATTTCAAAAGTCATTGTTACTAGCGTTAGTAACGCGGAATTAGGATAAAACGAAGGCATAAAAAAATCCCCAGCCAAGGCTGGGGATTTTTAGTCAAAGCAATGCTTTTTCTATTCGTCTAAGAAGCTGCGTAGCTGCTCAGAACGGCTAGGGTGGCGAAGTTTGCGAAGTGCTTTCGCTTCAATTTGACGAATACGCTCACGGGTTACGTCAAACTGCTTGCCTACTTCTTCAAGGGTGTGGTCAGTATTCATGTCGATACCGAAGCGCATACGAAGTACTTTTGCTTCACGGGCTGTTAGGCCTGCTAGTACTTCCTGCGTTGCATCTTTCAAGCTACCGCCAGTTGCTGAGTCGAGGGGCTGAATAATCGTGCTGTCCTCGATAAAGTCGCCAAGATGTGAATCTTCATCATCACCGATAGGGGTTTCCATCGAGATTGGCTCTTTAGCAATTTTAAGTACCTTACGAATTTTGTCTTCAGGCATTAACATGCGCTCTGACAACTCTTCAGGAGTAGGCTCACGACCCATTTCCTGAAGCATTTGACGAGAGATACGGTTAAGTTTGTTGATCGTCTCAATCATGTGAACAGGGATACGGATAGTACGCGCCTGGTCAGCAATAGAGCGAGTAATCGCCTGACGAATCCACCACGTTGCATAAGTTGAGAACTTATAACCACGACGGTATTCGAACTTATCCACCGCCTTCATTAGACCAATGTTACCTTCTTGAATAAGGTCTAGGAATTGAAGACCACGGTTGGTGTACTTCTTAGCAATTGAGATAACAAGACGTAAGTTGGCTTCAACCATTTCTTTCTTCGCGCGGCGTGCTTTCGCTTCACCGATTGACATGCGACGGTTGATGTCTTTGATATCTGCGATCACCAAGCCAGTTTCCTGTTCAACTTGGTTCATCTTGCTAATACAGCGCTCAATTTCTTCCTGATTTACAGCAAGGTCAGCGGCGTATGGCGCACCTGATTTAACTGCTTCATGTAACCATGCATTAGACGTTTCGTTGCCCGCAAATGCTTTGATGAAGTCTTTCTTCGGCATTTTTGCGTTAACCACGCAGAACTTCATTACTAGGCGCTCTTGAATACGCACTTTGTCCATCATCTCACGCATGTTCTTAACCATGCGATCGAACTGTTTTGGAACTAGGCGGAATTCTTTGAAAACATCGCTTAATGCATTGATTTGCGTGCGAGAGTCAGCATGAGCTCGGCCTTTCTTCTCGATAACTTCACGAGTTTTAAGGTATTGCTCACGAAGCTCAGTGAAACGCTCACGGGCTAACTCTGGGTCAACACCGCTATCGTCTTCGTCGCTATCGTCATCATCTTCATCGTCGTCTTCATCATCTAACTCTTCTTCAGATAATTCAGAACCAACGTGAGTAGCCGTTGGAGCAAGGTCTTGCTCATCGTTAGGATCAACAAAGCCAGAGATGATGTCGCTCAAGCGAATTTCTTCTGCTTCGTAAAGATCCCACTGGTCTAATAGATAAGTGATAGCTTCTGGGTATTCAGCAACTGAACATTGTACCTGGTTGATACCATCTTCAATTCGTTTAGCGATTTCAATTTCGCCTTCACGAGTAAGAAGTTCAACCGTACCCATTTCACGCATGTACATGCGAACTGGGTCAGTCGTACGGCCAATTTCACTTTCTACAGTAGCTAGTGCCTGAGCTGCCGCTTCTGCAGCATCTTCATCAGCATTCGCTTCTTGCATGAGAAGTTCGTCTGCATCAGGAGCTGATTCAGAAACTTGAATTCCCATGTCGTTAATCATGCGGATTATGTCTTCGATTTGATCAGAATCGACAATATCTTGCGGCAGGTGGTCGTTTACTTCTGCAAAGGTTAAGTAACCTTGCTCTTTACCTTTTGCAATCAGGAGTTTAATCTGAGACTGCTTGCTTTGCGCCATATAACCTACACTTCTCACATTCAATTAGTTTGCAATAGAAAAGACAACATACGTCTAGGTATGTTCCCCGTTCTGCTGTAGTACTGCTTTTGTATCAAGGCCGTTAATGCTCGATGCCACGCTGGTCTAAACCATTATGTTGCGATGCACATCTGCTCGGGTTCGGATCTGCCCGTTATGTTCGGCTATATCTTTGCTACTCGTGCTGCTGTATTTTTGTTCACTTTATAGTGAATGAGACACGTTTATCTGTGCCCACAGCGAATTAGCCAGTATAGCAGAATAAACGGTGGTTTTACCAGATTGATGGCCGATTTTTTAGCCAGTGTTTTTAAGCTATAAAACAGCGCGTATTCCAGACAGCGCGTATTCTTGCTAAAATAATCTCGTTAACTCAATCTCACTAACATAAGCGTTTAAAAAAAGCCTTATGCAAAAGCCTACAGAAGAACAGGCTAACCTCTAGGTCAGTTTGCCCAAGGTTAACTCTTCTGTCTTTCCCTCATAAGCAGGTTCAATTCCTGTTTTTCCGCCTGTGTCAGCGGCTGAACCCGCGAGCGTGAAATTAAGGTTTCAATGCGGCTATCGAAATGCCCGTCCAGTAAGCGAGCGAAGCTGTCGTTGTAAACCCGTTCAGCATCCTCGTCTTTAACCAAGTGTTCTTGTAACAATAATTTCGCGATAGTAGAAGAATGGGGATGGTCGCGGAAATTTTCAACAAGCTGCGCGGTTTTTGCTTGAGGGTGACTCACGCAATAGCGATGCACATCGCGTAATAAATCCATGCCAGCAGCGTTGCTGCCCGCAAAAATATCAATTTGAACGTCTTCACATAGTGTGGCTAATTCAGGTTTATCAAGCAGCAAGCGTATCAGCATGCGGAGCGGTGATAGTTTAGGCTTGTTTACTTGATTGCGATTCGGAGAATAAGCTTGCTTCGAACCTTGATTGGCTTTGGTGATATCTTGCTGAAGTTTAAACCGATCGAACTCGCCAGTGTGCTTGGCTAGTTCTTCCAGCAGCATTTGCTTTTGATCATCACCTAATGTGCTTTCGATAAGCGGCATTGCCGCTTTCTTAAGGGCAATTTTACCTTCCGGCGTGCCCACATTGTGCGTCTTTAATAAGTTTTCAAAGAAGAAGCGGGATAACGGCATAGCATCATCTAGCATTTCCATAAACGCATCTTTCCCCACCTGACGCACCATAGTGTCAGGGTCCTCGCCGTCGGGTAAGAATAAAAACGATATGCGCACGCCATCTTTTAGCGCCGGTAAGGCGTTCTCTAGCGCGCGCCATGCAGCTTCGCGCCCTGCGCGGTCGCCGTCATAACAGCATACAATATGAGACGTAGCACGAACCAGCATTTGAATATGTTCAGGCGTGGTAGCTGTACCTAAGGCTGCGGTAGCAATATTAATGTCGAACTGACTCAATGCCACAACATCCATATAGCCTTCAACAACAACAACCGTATCTAGCGTTCTATTATTCTGGCGCGCTGAGTAAAACCCGAAAAGCTCGCTGCCTTTATGAAAAATACGGGTTTCTGGTGAGTTTAAGTATTTAGGACCGCCATCATCTAAAACACGACCACCAAAGCCGACAACGCGACCTCGTTTATCCCTGATAGGAAACATTATGCGGTCGCGGAAGAAGTCGTAGGTACGTCCTTGGTCGTTTTTATTGACAAGCTTTAAATCGACCAGCTGCTTGATGCGCTGTGGGTCTTTACCAAAGGTATTTAGCAGCGCATCCCAGCTGTCAGGGGCGTAGCCAATTTCCCATTGCTTGACGATATCACCACTTAGCCCACGGTTTTTTAAATAGTCGATGGCTTTTTTACTATTTCCGTTTTGGCGCAACTGGTGCTGGAAAAAGCGTGTGACTTGTTCCATCACTGCATAGTCGTCTTGCTGTTGCTGCTTTTTCTCTTCGCTCATGGCAGGCCGACTGCCTTTTTCACGGGGGACTTCAAGCCCGTGATAACGGGCTAGCTCTTCAATCGCCTCGACAAATTCTAAGCGGTCGAATTCCATAATAAACGAGATAGCGTTACCGTGAGCGCCACAGCCGAAACAGTGGTAAAACTGTTTGTCTTGACTAACAGTGAAAGATGGCGACTTTTCGTTATGAAAAGGGCAGCACGCTTGGTAGTTTTTACCTGCTTTTTTAAGTTTAACTCGGCTATCTACCACTTCTACCACATCGGTACGTGACAGCAAGTCGTCTATAAAATCGCGAGGTATCTTTCCAGCCATGAGGGTACTTTCAACAAGAGTAAGTTAAAAAAGAATTAGAAAAGTACAAGTCGCAACAGCGTTTGAGACGACAAGTTACAACGTAATAAAAACAGTGAAGTACTGTAACAGGGAAGTGTTAAAATGAGAACAATGAAGGTGTGACAATGCACACCTTCAGGGTAATTCACTTTGACAAAAGTGCCGAGTTTAAGCGTTCAAGCGCGCTTTAATTTTTGCACTCAAAGCGCCCATGTCGGTGCGGCCTTGAACCTTGGGTTTCAAGGCGCCCATTACTTTACCCATATCCTGCATGCCCGATGCGCCGGTCGCTGCCATGGTTTCGTCGATAAGTGCATTTAGCTCATCGTCAGTCAAAGGCTGGGGTAAGAAATCTTCAATGTAAGTGATTTCTTCACGCTCTTTGCTAGCTAGGTCGTCGCGGTTTGCTGCGTCATATTGTGCAGCCGCGTCTTGGCGCTGCTTAACCATTTTGGTTAGAACAGCAAAGATCTCTCTATTATACACATCA
>NZ_JAFLMX010000236.1:0-19141 GCF_017849675.1 Alteromonas sp. AO-Serp | reverse complement strand
AATGACCTTACCGGTTCTTGCTGGTGCAATTCCTTCCGATTTTAATACTGCTAACGCCTCGGACAACACCTTTGCCATAACTAACCTATATTGCCTATCCCCTAGCTGTGATTTCAGCGGTATACCCGATAGTGCATTGACCGCGTTATTCAAGTTCATAATAAGTTTGCCATACTGTACAGCTTTCATATCGTTATAAACCGTAACGGCCAACGACGCGTTACTAAGCGCTTTTATGACGTCACTACATTGGTTATTGGGATCTTCAAGGGCAATATTACCCTCAGTACCACGGTGAAAATGGCCGTTACCTTTATAAAAAACATTGAAAGGCACCATACCTGCAATTACGCATTGTTTTATGTGCTGGCGAAGCAGGTGTGCATTACCCACTCCGTTTTGAAGACTGACTACGACTGCTGATTGCTTTGCATGCTGATTGATTATCTCAGCAGCCTGCTCGGTATCTTGGCTTTTAACGCAAAGCAAAATGACGTCAGCATCAACTAAACTATCGTTCTCAATTGAAAATGCGATATGCTCAGGCTTTGTTAGCTGCTCACGCCCTTGCCAATCCGTTACTTTAAGACCATTGGCAGTAATATCATCATATAAACGCTGACGGCCAATGAGCGTAAGTGCATTAGCGGCGCTCAATGTGGGGTCAGAGGCTAACAGGCAGCCCGCTACATAACATCCAATACTTCCCGCACCTAACACGGCAATTTTCATTATTGACTCCCAATGAAAGTTTAGCTTTCAATACTTTGTTAGACTGCGATTAAACGATCGAAATGTAAACACAAAAATCACAATAAAATAACAAAAAGTGTTTCAGTATCAGTTATTTCCTATCAGTCCGATTTATTCTTTCAATTTTCCCCGGCGTCGTGATCTCCCTACAATTAGACCAAGTAGTCAATTTATAGTCATGGTCAAATAGAGGGTTATCATGTCGGGTCAACAATCTGCTCCTTGTCTCGCTTATTCAAAAGCACACAATGCTGAAATGTCGAACAATGGCAAAGTTGCCTTGGTTGCGGAAGGTGGTGGACAGCGAGGAATTTTCACGGCAGGCGTACTCGATACATGGTTAGACGCCGGACACGACCCTTTCGATATTCTTATCGGCACATCAGCAGGTTCACAGAACTTAACGAGCTTTGTCGCGCGTCAAAAAGGCTATGCAAAACGTCTTATTCGCGGCTTAACTCGACACAAACGCTTTTTCCAAATGGGAAGAGGTTTAATGGGAAAGCATATTGTCGATTTAGATTGGTATTTTGACAAAACCCAAGAAGCGAACCGTTTACTTGATCTTGATACTGCGAAGGCTAATGTTGCGGACAGAGAAATTTTATTTACCGCCACAAATTCCAGAGACAGACAGGCGTATTTTCTTGATCCAATGAAAAGTACTCACAACTGGGTCGATCTTATCAAGGCTTCGAGCGCCCTCCCCTTACTTTACAAACAGGGCGTACCGCTGCACATTGATGTCGAGACAAAAAAGGCAGCCAATACCGATTTCTTTCTAGACGGTGGTTTGGCTGCACCGTTGCCTGTTACCGAAGCGTACAAGCGCGGCGCGACGAAAATCGTAGTTATTCGCACCGTAGATAGAGGCTTTCAAGTACAGTCGCCTTGGCTACAAAGGTTAAGCGCGGTAATGTGCGCAACGGGCACGTGCCCAAAGACCATCGACTATCTGCTGCAGCACGAACAAGCGTATCAAAAAGAACTGGCATTTATTGAAAACCCGCCAGAAGGCGTAGAGGTTATTCAAATTTTTGCGTCAGATAAGCTTCAAAGTAAATTGTTAGGTAGTACAGACGCACAACTTCGTCATGATTATAAGCTTGGTAAGCAAGCTGGAAGTGCCTTTTTAGAAACCGAAAACAAAGTCATTGCTTACCAGCTAGAGGAAAACAGACAGCCTGTTGCTCCGCTTTTCGATGTAACTGATACACCCAAGGGCATGCATAGTAAAGACAGCGCTAATTATAGTGTGAAATCAGAACATGCTGCATTAAATGGTAAACGTCCAATTAAGTTGCCTTTCCCAGCACGTCGAACAGGCAAAATAGATAAAGTAGATAAAGAGAATAGGATCTCCGCGTAGCCCGTTTACTCATTTGATAAAGGGTGCTTGGCAGCAGGTGCCTTTTCTCTATTTTGCTACTCTTTCAGTAATATTTCTGTGTTATTTCGGTGCTATTTCGGTGCTTTGTTCGCCATGTTTACATCATGACTTAGTAAGCTCCTCTCCCGTTCTTGCCTCTATTGGCGGCAAACGGGTTGACATTGTCTGGCAGAATATTTATAACGCGCTCACCCACATAATCTTTAAATGTAACCATGTCAGAATTATCAACACCCGTAAAACAAACTGAAGCCCATAAACTTATCGACAGCCTATTGAAGTCGAACGACCCAACTGCTGATCTAGATAAGATTGCTGAAGAATTCAACATTGCGAACTGGGGACAGTCTAACGCTGTTTCTGCTGATTTATACTCAGCAGTTAGAGACTTGCTTGGCAAAGGCGTAGTGACTGGTAATGACCTAGTTTCTGGAAAAGACACCATGGACCCGATTGTACACAAAGTACAAGCGGAGACAGAAAAGCTTATTGCTAACCCAAGTGATGCAGACGCTGATCGCGTTCAAACGTTTGTACTTGGCTTCCTACGCACGTTTGTGAGCCAATTACTTCACCCAGGTACAAAGAAAGCGATTTACGCGAAAAAGCTTCCTGACTTAATCAAGCTTCACCAGCAAATTGCGAAGTAATTAGCAGCGGCGCGACATCACAGATGAAAAGCCATTAGCTTTAGCATACCAGCGTCGCAACAATCGCGTTTAAAAAGAAACCCGCTTCGTAGCGGGTTTCTTTTTACGTAAGCGAAAAGTATCCGCGCATCATCCAGCGCTGATCGGCAGGCACAAAAAAACCGGCCTAAAGCCGGTTCTCAGTATTTGGCGGAGAGAGAGGGATTCGAACCCTCGACGGTTATCTTACCAACAATTAAACCATATATATCAATAACATGAATATAAGCCATTCAAGGTGATTGTACTAGCTTTTTGTACTTATAGTGGAGAACTAGTAGTAAAAAAAAGCTATAAAGTAGTGTTGCAAAATTTAATAATATTGCCACCAATCTATGTTTGAAGAGTCAATTAGAATATGATGGACGCTGATGTTTGATAATGAGGTTATGGATGACAACTAATAAATTTGAATGGACAAGTTGCTTAATATTCATGGCGGGTGCAATTTTAGTTGTTTCTGGATTCAAGTTTGAATTTGAGTTCAAATCTGATTTATCTGACTGGTTCACCTTCGCAGCAGTAGTGGTCGCAATCTACTCTTCATGGAGAGCTTATCTTTACCACCGTCAACAGTTACAACCTTTTATAAATTTCCTACATAATTTTGATTCAAACTCTGGGACAGTCACTTTTTCTGTAGAAAATGTTGGCGGAAGTTACGCCAAAATTAATAAAGCTTATTTTAGATTCTTTGAACCCTATGGAGGATATAAGGATTTTTTTCCTTTAATTGATCATCACAATGAACTCAGAAATGTTCCAAACTTAGTTCAAGAAGCAAACTCACCAGATCGACTTGTTATCACTCTATTTAAATTGGCCCATGAAACATTTATTGCTAGTCAATTCTCAGAAGAAACAAAGATAAACGTAACATATGACTCCTACAGATTTACGGAGAATAATGCCATAGGAAAGGGTGAAAAGAGTGATATTTTAACAATGCAGCATGACATCCTTAAGAAAGACTCTAAGTACCCCAATTTTGCTCATGCACTATTTGCTCACTCTAAGATGCTAGAGCTATTTATCGAATATGAGGATGTGACAGGTAATAAATTTTATATTCCTTCGAAAGAAGCGTTTTTTGAATCAGAACAAAGCTTAAAGCAGATAGCTGATGATTCTCTTAAGGTGCCTCCAATTAAAAATCAAGTGCAGAACCAAAATACAACCAGTATGAAAATTAATATAAAGATTCCCAAGGACATTTTAGAAAACGCTATAGTGGACCGTAAGGCCTGATAAATTGAGTCTTGAGATATCTGTTGCCTCCACAATGTGTGAGGGGGGGATTCTGGAGGTAATATCCTTTTATTACGATTGCGTCGACCCGTGCCGTTAAAAAAATACGTGTGATACTTTTGGTAAATTTTGTGGTTACTTTTTAGCCGCCACTTTTGATATGTGAGGATAGATAATACCCTATTTATAGGTGACCTCAGAAGGGCTACTGAGGCCACCATACGATCTAATTATCTTCCAGCTCTAAAACCTCATCATCAGTAATCAAAAGGCTGTAACAAGATTCGCAACGGGTCCACAGGTCTATATCTTCACTAGGGTGTTGGTTGCCACATTCAAGGCAATTACGATTTACTATGTCCATTCAGGTGCTCCATCATTAGACTGAGCCAGCAGCGCTTTGGGCGAGTCGATCAACTTCTGAATTTTCTAAATGGCCACTATGCCCTTTGACCCATTCCCAAGTGACATTTAAAGACTGATTTAACTGGTCCAACTGTTTCCAAAGTTCAGCATTCTTAACAGGCTGCTTTGAAGCTGTCCGCCAGCCTCTTTTCTTCCATCCGTCAATCCATGATGTAATCCCGTCTTTGACGTACTTACTATCAGTAGTCACCACCACGGGTTTATCTGGGTGAGTAGCCTTAACAGCTTCCAATGCCTTTATTGCAGCCATGAGCTCCATTTGATTATTGGTGGTTTGCTTCACTGCACCACTGCGCTCTAGCCGTTTCTCATTTCCATTTTCGTCTGTTCTGGCAAGGATGAAAGCCCATCCGCCTTTGCCAGGATTTCCAAGGCAAGAGCCATCAGTAAAAGCGTATATAGTCGAGTCATTGTTTGTAGTAATTCTCTGTCTCCTTTACAACTAAAAAACTAAGAAGAATCTAAAGACTATCAACTAATTTTAGTGAAAATAACCCATGTTTTTTTCTTGCAAGTGGATTTTTTCTTCTATCATTTCAGCAACTTGAATGGAAATAGAAATAAAACACTCACTACAACGCAAGCCATATAGCAGAGTTGAGCGTATTCTCTCTCACATCGCTTATTTGCACTCTCAGTACAACTAACGTAAAAAATGTTGAGTACTAAAAAGAAAATATGCCTTCTCACAAAACTGTTGTGTACACCTTGGAAATACTTGGTGTACACATGTGTACTCTTAGTTCAAATATGCACTTTAATTATTGTTTAATAAGGATTTTTAAAGTGGAGTAGATTTACTAAAAGTCGTCTTTTTCTAACGAGAATTCTTTGCTATTTCCTTGTTTTTCTAGATAGTTACTTTCATCGCTGTATCCCTGAGCTTCTTCCCAAGTTGATTTTCTGGAAATAGTTATACCTAGTTCTTGACCTCGAACTGTCTTCCTAAGGGCTTCCCTAAAGACACCTGCACCATAATATTCAATCATGTTATTGAAGTTCTTCATGGCTTGTTTAATCTGATGTTCAGTCCATTCCTCACCATCTTCTATTGAAGGCATTACACGGCCTGAATATGCGTCAGATAATCTTCTCATCTTTGGGAACCCCTTTGAGTCCCATGCTGAAGAAGTTAAGTAGTATTTTTTATTCAGTTGTTCACTAAGAATCTCTACAAGGTGCTGAACACTAATATCTTTGTCCGTACTTATTCCTTGTAAGGCGTCTGCACAGGCAATTAAGGCTTTACGAAAGTGATCGGCCTGCCCTCGACCACATGATGCAACTTTCATTAACTGGGTGACAC
Organism: Alteromonas sp. AO-Serp; assembly: GCF_017849675.1. Classification (NCBI taxonomy): domain Bacteria; kingdom Pseudomonadati; phylum Pseudomonadota; class Gammaproteobacteria; order Alteromonadales; family Alteromonadaceae; genus Alteromonas; species Alteromonas sp. AO-Serp. The sequence goes on along the minus strand of NZ_JAFLMX010000236.1, from coordinate 13,329 downwards.
TGAGGCCAAATTGAAAAGTGACTATAAGACTTCTAAATTTCGACTGTGTAATTTCCTCATTGGTAACACCAACACCATGATTTTGATTCATCTCCTGTGCTGTTAAGAATGCTTCGTTATAAGTTCGATTCTTAATCAGTATTGCTTTTATGGTAATTGATTCTTCAGGCTTTACCTTGAGGAACTCTAAACAAGCTTTTGTGCGGTGGAAGCCATCAACCACATAGCGCTTGCTCCCAACTTCAAAAACCGTAATAGGTAGCCTTATGCCAATACCATTTAGGAGGTCGTTGAGGATTTCAGAGTCTTGCATATCTTGCTTTGTTATCTGCGCTTCCCTTTCTTTATTTGATTTTATCAATTCAGGTTCACGCGCTTGCATTAAAGGATCTAGTATTAACTCACGAGGGTCCAAGTCAGTCATACTACTATCTGACATATACTGGTTCATTAAGCTTTCTCTGAGGCTTCCAGAGCCCGTTGTACAGTTGAAAGAGACACACCAACCTCAGAGGCTATCTTACGCAAAGACATTCCCTGAGAGCGTAGGGATTGAATACGCTGGTGGTTTGATTTATTGGTAGGACGTCCACGGTACTTTCCTGCGGCCTTAGCTTTTTCTATGCCTTCCTGACGTCTTTCTTGAATCATCGACAGCTCAAACTGGGCAACAGCTCCAAGCATACTGAGCATGAGTTCAGACATTGGGTCAGAGCCACCAGCAGTGAAACTCAGGCCTTCTCTGTGGAACTTAACGCATACGCCTTTAGAGTTGCACTCACTGACCAACGTTTTAAGGTCTACGAGGTTCCTAGCAAGCCTATCAATGCTATGCACATGAACAGTATCACCTTCTCTGACATACTCTTTTAGCTCTTCTAGTGCTGGTCGATTAATAGTACCGCCACTACAGCGATCAATGAACTCCTTGGTAAAGTTCACACCTGTATCAGCTAGTTGACGTTCAGTATTTTGCTCTGTTGTTGAGACTCGTAAATAAGCAATATCAGCCACATCCTGTACCCGTTTAGATCTTAGAGTTGGAAAATATAGCTATACCTATAATATTAAGTCAACCCTAATGGGTACTGACTGACTTCAATTTGACCATACCCATATGGGTATACCTAAAAAGCACAGTTTCAATAGGACTATCATAAACTAAAGTTTAACTGAAACCTTGGAAAATGATACTCTCTAAAAAACGAAACAATAAGGTAAGGAAATCGAATGTGCAGCGGTAACGTATTGAATGATAAAGGACAACCTAACAATATTGCTATCAATTACAAACGGAACAAAGCCAAAGCAGTTTTGACTTTAAAAGGAATCATTGATGGAATCCACTGTGACGAACACCTAACTCCAACTGAAGAAATATTTCTGAGAGCTTGGAAAGATAATGACATATTCAATCTCAATGACGGTGATTTCATCGACATTCATGAGCAAATTGAAGACATACTCGAAGACTCTGTAATTACGGCGGAGGAGAAGGCTGACTTACAAGCCATGCTTGACGATATTCTTGAGTATGGTGAATTAATCAGTAGTGATTATGATGCTTTGGTAAATCAACTGCTTGGCTTTCTAAATGGTATAAGCGCTGATGATGAAGTAAACGATACTGAGATCCGGAGCCTTAAGAAACTATTAGACTCGACCCCTGAGTTATCTGAAGTTTGGCCGGGCAATGCACTAAAAAGCAGAATTGATGAAATATTACGTGATGATGTAGTTTCTAGTGACGAAAGGACAGAGTTATTAAATCTAATTAAGGCTGTTTCTGGGCAACGAATGATTGAAACTGGTCTCGCGTACGGTATGTCAGCGGACTTTTCAACTAGCACGGAAACAAAAATGGCTCTTGAAGGTTTGACTGTTTGCTTTACTGGGGAGTTTTTAAGCGGTTCACGGAAGTTACAACAGGACAAAGCAGAGCGATTAGGGGCAACAGTAGCACCCAGAGTAACCAAAAAGCTTGATTTATTGGTCTTAGGTTCTGTAGCAAGTAGAGATTGGAAGTTTAGTAGCTACGGTAAAAAACTTGAGGCCGTTTTGAGTAATCGCTCTAAAGGCATTGAAACTGAAATCATTAACGAAGACACTTGGAACGAATTAGTGCACCTTATTTAATTCTCAGTTTGATTACGCAATAGTTCAATTGCTAATTTCAAGTTTGGAGAAGAATCAAACGGGCCTATATTTCTGATGATTAGGTCATTCGAGCTAACATAGTTTCTGATGTGTGGCGGTGGAATATGCGATGTAGCTTGGATATCAGCTATATATCCTCCTAGAAAAAATCGATAATACAGCATTCCTTGGACCCTGTTTACATAAGGATCAAATAAAATTCTATGTAAATTAGGGTCATGCTCACTAGGTTCATATCGCCCCAATATAACAGGGTAGTCACTTATACCGCCGGTTTCATTCTGCCAAATTAACTCTTTTAGCCTGCCCTCCGTAGGCCCTAAATTTACACGACTAAATATAGGAAGGTTACTAATCGACGCCCTCCATAACACTGTCATTACAAAGAATTTGATTTTTTGGTACTCAACACCTTCAGCTTTATACGCAACCAACTTACCATTTTTAGTTATTGGTACTTGTTGAGACTCACGTTGCAAAAGTGTTCTGGCCGCGTAGTCATCTGGGACTTTGAACCGTTCTTCACACTCATTACACAGTATTGCAGGGTCGTAAGCTCCTATTCTCGATAACGAGTTATATTGACCTTCTTTATTTGTTATGACGTTAAAGGCAACGCTCTTGTCTTGGCGAAGGACTTCGTAGAAAGCGCGAGGAATTATATGGCTTTTAACCAATTTACGCTCTCGAAGGCATCCTTTACAAACTCTACTAGTCATTCATTTATTCCTTTACAAAAATATTCTACACAAAGACTTATATTGAATTTAGTTAGGGGCATGTTCCCACAACTTTTTAAGAGTTAAGCGAGGAATCCTATTTATCGCTTTTTGCTTTGTATCCAAGTAAACCGTTCCATATTCATCCCCAACGTTTCCTGAAGAGTGTCCGGTGATAGAATTGCTCACACTATCGCTGACTTCAAGTGTTCTCAGTAACGTTTTAAATGAATGTCTGAAAGCATGTAAAGGTTGAGATATTTTTATCCCTTCAGCTTTCACAACCTTGCCCCACCAGTCGCCTATATACGGTACTTTCTTCCCATATTTATCAGCAGGAATTTGTGGAAATAACCAACCGTCAGCTGCCTTAACGTAATCAATAAAGCCAAGTTCCAATAAGTGCTCATGCAATGGCACATGCCTGAGAGAGGTATCGTTTTTCACTGACTGATCTTCACCCCTTCGAATATTCAAGAAGTAAATTCCTTTTGAGTCTTTGCAGATATCCTCTTTTCTCAACTGTGTTAGCTCGCCTACCCTTGCGCCTGTATACCTGCACAACAAGGGAATCCAATATGAAGCCAAACCATAGCGTTTAGTTGCAGTAGGGTCTGTAAATATAGGCAGAGCAAACAATCTGTTAATTTCATCCAAGCTATACCCACGGTCTTCAGCCGCTTCCGTGCGTTTAGGGCCAGAGGGAACCTGTACCCTTGCCATTGGATTATCTTGAATAATGCCAAGCTCTACTGCGTGGTTAAAAACAAGGGTCACAAGCCTCATGTCTTTCTTCACGGTAGAAGGGCTTAAAGTATCTAACCCCTTAGTTTCAGCAAGTTTAACCTGTTTATCTATAGGTAAGGACCTTATTGCTTTCTGCTTGCTCTTAGGAAGTTTAAGTAAGGTATTTCTGAAGTGGACCAAATCAGCAGATACGATGGCTGTAACATCCTTATCTCCCACAATCTCTACAAAGCGCCTGACACTTTTAGCTGTCTCATCCAGCGTTTTGAGTACACTTCCGTCCCCTTTGTTGCTGAGTAATTTTGATTCCCTGTGGCTCTCATAGACCTGGCTCATTGAATGTTTAACTGGAACTTCTGGCTTACCTCGCGAGCTGGTGGACTTCCTAGCCTGTAGAGGCTTATCTACGAGTGTCATTTGCTTAACAGGTTCAAATGCCCAATCATTTTCAATTCGTGCCTTACAGAGCTTTTCAACGGCATATAGATAAGGGAAAAAGTTACGGATTAACCGTAAATAGGAATTACTTTGATGAGAAACTATCAGGCCTTCAATATCCAACTGAGGGTCAATGATGTGAGCAAGTTCATCAATTAGAACCGTCAGCTCTTCATCTGTTGCCCTTTCAATCTCTGAACCCTGAATTGACAGTGTATCTGTAAGTCCAAACATAAAGGTAACTTTAAGGCTTTCATCCGTAAGGCCAGTATCACTTAGCTTACCTACGTCATAACTTATAAATTCAGAAGTATCACCACCAGCTTCAATACGGCTTCTCACTCGTGCATACCAGCGTTGTGCAATAACAGCACAATCTCTTGGGGTTAGCTCTACGTAGGAAGCGTCTGACAATTTAGCTCTGGCGAGCTGAATCTGACTATAGGCGTCTTGAGTGGGTTCAATCGCTCTAAGTTTGGCTTCTCGTGAATCTTTAGTGCGTAATGACTTTTTAAATTCACGCTTACCAATGATGTGTCGTACGTCAGCAGGAACAACTACTCTGACGTAATAAATTCCAGATTTAGGGTCTTTGTACGGTGTTGCCATTGTGCCCATTTTGTACCACCAATTTGTACTAGTTGGTGATATCGTCGTTACTCTCTAGGCTTTTAACTATGCGGCCCCTAGAGAATTAGGGGCCTGTAGGTATTTGGCGGAGAGAGAGGGATTCGAACCCTCGATACGCTATAAACGTATACACACTTTCCAGGCGTGCGCCTTCAGCCACTCAGCCATCTCTCCAAATTTTGTATCAAGAAGATTTCAACGACGAAAACCCTTGAGCGCGCGTATAGTAGGTAAAGCCGCGCGCTTAATCAAGAACTTGCTGGAAAATATTCAGCAAGTGCTTATAAAACGTGCGCTTATAGCCCGCCCTTCGCTTTTAACTCGGCTGAGAAGTTAAGCATGCGATCAAGTGGAATAAGTGCGCCTTTACGCAATTCATCATCAACAAAGATTTCATGCCCATCAGTTTCGCCCGTTAAAGACGCCTTAATCGCTTCTAAGCCGTTCATTGCCATCCAAGGGCAGTGAGCACAGCTTTTACACGTAGCGCCGTTACCGCCCGTTGGAGCCTCTATAAACGTCTTCTCTGGGGTAAGTTGTTGCATCTTGTAAAAGATGCCTTTATCGGTAGCAACAATAAAGGTGTCGTTATCCATGGTTTGCGAAGCTTTTATTAGTTGACTGGTTGAGCCAACTGCATCTGCCATCTCTACCACACTTGCGGGTGATTCAGGGTGAACCAGAACCGCTGCGTTTGGATACAGTGCTTTCATGTCTGCTAGTTTCTGTGCAGAGAACTCGTCGTGAACGATACACTCGCCCTGCCACATTAGCATGTCGGCACCCGTTTGCTTGGCAATGTACGAGCCTAAGTGTCGGTCAGGGCCCCAAATGATTTTCTTGCCCTGGCTGTCTAAGTGCTCAACGATTTCAAGCGCGATGCTCGACGTTACTACCCAGTCGGCGCGTGCTTTTACTGCCGCTGATGTATTCGCGTAAACCACGACGGTGTGGTCAGGGTGCTGATCACAGAATTCGCTAAACTCTTTTACCGGGCAACCAATATCAAGCGAACACGTTGCTTCAAGTGTTGGCATTAGTACGGTTTTTTCAGGGCTAAGAATTTTTGCCGTTTCACCCATGAAGCGAACGCCAGCAACAATTAAGGTTTGTTCTTGTGCATCTCTACCGAAACGCGCCATTTCCAATGAGTCTGCCACGCAGCCACCTGTCTCTTCAGCGAGTGCCTGAATTTCATGGTCGGTGTAATAGTGTGCGACAAGCACAGCGTTACGGGCTTTAAGTAAAGCTTTGATCTCAGCCTTTAATTCAGCTTTACGTGCTTCTGACAATGGCTGTGGTTTTGCTGGGAACGGGTACTCTACCTGATCCACTCGAAATGCTACTGACATTAACCTACATCTCTGTTGCGACAAGGGTGCGGATTATACCCAACTGTCATAAAAATTACACACTACCTAATCAACATAAGGGTAATTAAATAGTCGTAGTTATGCTTACCTGTTCTACTACATGGGGTTAGGTAAACCAGATCAAAGTGCAAATGAGACGAGTAGCGTTTTAAAACGCAATAAGCATTGGTTTTTTGTACAGAGGAGATTATTTAAAAAAGGAATATTTGAGTTTGAGACTTGATGGTGGGTCGTGCTGGATTCGAACCAGCGACCAATTGATTAAAAGTCAACTGCTCTACCAACTGAGCTAACGACCCTTTCTTTCCTGTTGTTGCCTGTGTCTTGGCAACGGCGGCATATAATACTCAGATTTTTATTCGACGCAACCCATAACGTCCTTTTATTTTCATTTTTCTGTCAAATTACGACTAAACGGTCAAAATGAAAACAAATCGCTGAGTATTTATACCAGTACTAATTGAGTTTAGTCAGGTTTCTACGAAATACAGTGAAATTTGGTGCAGAAGTTTTATGCACTCTAAATGGAATTTTTTGAAAAAAACTTTTCTCTAACTCATAAAAAAGCCTCTTTAAAAGAGGCTTTGTTCATTACAAGTTATTTAACCGAGATTCAGCGAGGCGTTTTGCCGAAGAATCAGGGTAATCATTTACAACTTGTTGGAACAGCTGACGTGCTGTTGAACTGTCTCCCGTTCGCTCAGCAATGACACCTAGTTTTAATAAGGCATCAGGACGCTTGGAAGAATCGGTAAAGCGATTAGCTACAATATTAAATTGCTCACTTGCTTCGCTCCACTGCTGCTTATTAAACAGCAACTGCCCTAACCAATAGTGCGCGTTTGGTGCGTAACCACTGTTGGGAAAGCGTGAAATGAACGATTGAAACGCAGGAATGGCTTTATCGTACTCACGAGACTTAAGGATCAAATTCACCGCATTTTCGTAGGCTTCATCTTCACCTGCTTGCGGAGCTTGCGTTGGCGTAGATGCTGTTGGAGAGCTCACAGAGCCCGAATCAACACCTGCACTAGGCATGGCACTACCTTGTAGCGCGCCGCTTTGCTTAAGTGCTTCCACGCGTTTATCTATTTCAAGGTAAAGCTCACGCTGACGCTCAAGTACTTTTTGAAGTTCATTGGTATTAACTTCAACCGCACCACGCAGCTGGTCGACTTCCATTTGCATATTGTCTAGTTGCGTTTGAAGCCTGTGTTGCATTTCGGTTCGGCTCTTAACAATACGCTCTAGCACAACAATACGCTGCTCTAATTCACTGCCGCCATTGGCGTCTACCACAGGCGCTTGCGCAAATGCGGTAGAAACAGCAAGGGCGGCACATAAAGTGACGCCCATTTTTAATGTCTTATTCGTAAGAATAGTCATTAGCGGTAAACAACCACTCCGCGACGGTTTTGAGCAAATGCATACTCAGTAGAACCCATCACTGCTGGTTTTTCTTCGCCGTATGAAACTACTGTTACTTGGCTGCTGCTTACGCCAGCATTAAGTAGGTAAGTTTCAACAGACTGTGCACGACGTTCGCCTAGCGCGATGTTGTACTCAGGCGTACCACGGCTGTCAGTGTGACCTTCAATAGTCACTTTAGTGCTTGGGTTTTTCACCAAGAACGCCGCGTGCTTGTCTAGAATACGCTGGAACTCTGGCTTAATGCTTGAGCGGTCAAAGTCAAAGTAAACGGTTTGTTCGTTCTTCAGCGCTTCCATTTCTTGCTGAACCATTTCTTCTTGACGCTTCATACGCTGTGCAGCTTCTGCTTTAACGCGCTGTGCTTCTGCTTCACGTGCTTCCGCTTCTGCAGCCGCTTGTTCTTGTGCAAGGCGGTTACGCTCTGCTGCCAATTCTTCTTCGCTAGGGCCTGAAGAACATGCCATCATTGTCACTACTGGCAATGCGATAATGAAGCTCTTCATCACTTTATTCATTTGCATCCTACTAATCCTTAAATTTTATTGTTTAGTCGTTAAATTGTTAGAACAAAAATGGTGACCAACTTGGCGATTTAACTTGCCCATTGGCTGCTGGTAACCTAGCTTTAAAACGCCCATCTAAAGAAACCAGTGACAACACTTGGGTTCCCTCGTGAAGGGTGCTGTATATAATCATGCTTCCATTCGGCGCTACGCTTGGTGATTCATCTAAGTACGTCCGTGTCAGTACTTGAGGTGATCCACCATCCAAAGACTGCTTCGCAATGTGATAGTTCCCATTAGTTTGGTTTACCATAATCATTTGCTTGCCGTCTGGGGAAATCGTACCGCCAAGGTTCTGTTCACCTACAAAGGTAACTCGCCTTACTTTCCCAGAATTTAAATTTACGCTATATATCTGGGGTTTACCACCCCGTTCCGAGCTAAATATTAACCCACTGCCGTCTGGTAGCCACGCGGGCTCCGTATCAATCGCTCTATTTCGTGTTACTCGGCGAAGATTTTTTGTCGCTAAGTCCATCACATAGAGTTCAGGGTTTCCATCTTTCGATAAAACCATTGCAAGTTGCTTGCCATCTGGTGAAAACACCGGGCTACTATTTATTCCAGGGAAATCAGTAATGCGCGTACGCTCGCTGGTGTAGATATTCTGAATGAATATTTGCGGTCTACGATTTTCAAAACTAACGTAGGCAAGCTTCTCGCCATCAGGCGACCACACTGGCGACATAAGCGGCTCTGGCGAAGACAACAAGCGCGTTTCGTTCTCACCATCGTAGTCTGCAATGACTAATTGGTAAGGTTTTTCTACCGTGTCACGGTCGCGAACAATGACGTAAGCAATTTTCGTTAAAAACGCACCGCGAACACCGGTCAATTTTTCATACACAATGTCGCTAATTCGATGCGCATACTGGCGAAAATCTCGACCGTTGATCACTGCCTGACGGGCAGCTAGTACGTGATCATTACTCGATACCAAATTGCCGTCTTTGAGTACTTTAGCTTGCCCATTGTCAACTTGCCCTTTAAGTACATCAATCAACTCATAGGATACAAGGTAACGGTCGCCTCCTTGTGGCTCAATACTTCCTACTAAAACCGTGTCCACACCTAAGGTTGCCCATGCAGTGAAAGACACTTGTTCCGCTGTCTCCGGGTACTGTGGCATTTTGTCGACAGATACCGGATTAAACTTACCACTACGCATTAAGTCGGCCATCACCACTTTAGAAATATCGCCAGGCATGCTGCCCTGACCTTTCCATTTAAATGGCACAACCCCGATTGGACGTGCACTATCTACGCCCTCGGTTATCACAATTTCTAAGGATGCAAACACTTTGGCACTGAATGCCACCGTAATAAGCGCTATCCATAAACCTAGTTTTTTCATACCACTATAATTCCACTTTTAAAGTAATGTCTTTTAACTGCTCGTAAACGTCTGGCGCATCAGATACCGGTAACTTTTCGGCCCTGCGAACCGCGCTTTCAGCCGCTCTACACAGCGCATCATTGCCGCCGAGTACACGAATACTCGTAACAAACCCTGTCGTTGCTAACCGAATATTCAATCGACAGGTTTTGCCTTGATAGCTGTCGTCTGAATACAAATTGCGCTTAATGGTTTGCTGAATAAGCGCGGTATAGCGCTCTACTTCAGTAAGTACCTGTTTTCGCCTACGTTCTTGCTGAGCAGCTTGTTCTTTTGCAAGCTGCTCTTGCATGATCCTTTCCATTTCAGCGCGTTCAGCTGCTTCTTTTTTCTTTCGCTCAGCCTCAGCTTTCGCTTTTGCTTCGCGCTCCTTACGCTCTTGTTCCTTCTGCGCCGCTAAGCGCTCCAAGTCTTTCTGACGTTTCGCTTCAGCCGCTTCTGCTTCACGCTTCTCTTTCGCACGCTTGGCTGCTAGCTGCTGCTGGCGTTTTTTCTCTGCCGCGGCTTCTGCTTTTCTTTGCCTTTCTTGCTCTGCGGCTCTTGCTTGAGCTTCAGCTTGTGCCTGCTCCCTTTTTTGATCCGCAATCGCTTGCGCATCAATAAACGTCGCTTCTATCACAGGCGCATTCGACGGCATACTTGGCAACGGGTCAGGAGAGAAACTGACGCTAATTAGCAACAGCGCAGCAATAAAAAGATGCAAACCAATGGACTTGTACAAGCCTACTTGTTCTGGGCTTATACTGTTGGCTTGCTTGGCACTTTTGCCGTTCTTTTTATCACCACTTACACCGTTACTCGCGTTGTTTGAGTGGCTAGCGGTTGACGTGCTTTTCGACACTTCAGGTTTCGACATATCTATATTACTCAACCGGATCCGTCATTAACCCTACTGAAGGCACACCCGCCTGCTGTAATAACACCATTAGCTGTATCACTTCGTCATACGCTACTTGTCCATCGCCTTTTACCACTACGGGCGTATTGGGCTCTTTGGTCAATTGTGCTTTTACAATAGCGCCAAGCTCTTCTTCGCTAATTGGCGATTCCTGGTCTTCGCCTACATTAAGGAAGTAGCGACCTTTAACATCCACTGACGCAATAATCGGTGGTGTATCTTCTTGCTCTATCGGGTTGGCACTTGCTTTAGGCAAATCCACCTTTACCCCTTGAGAAATAAGCGGCGCCGTTACCATAAAGATAATAAGCAACACCAACATCACGTCGATGTAGGGCACTACGTTTATCTCTGATACCGGCCTGCGGCGTTTTCTTACATACATAACAAGTCCTCCGTTTGGAATGTAAACGCTTAGGCTTGTTGTTGTGCTTGCGCAGCAACGGCTTGGCGATGAAGGATTGCAGAGAACTCTTCCATGAAGTTGCCGTAGCTATTTTCAAGCTTCTCAACCTGATGGCTGAAACGGTTGTAGGCAATAACCGCAGGAATAGCGGCAAACAGGCCGATAGCAGTTGCAATAAGTGCTTCTGCAATACCCGGCGCTACCATTGCAAGGGTAGCTTGCTGCACTTCACCTAATGCGATGAAGGCATTCATGATCCCCCACACAGTTCCAAATAGACCGATGTAAGGACTAATTGAGCCCGCCGTGGCTAAAAAGGGTAGACGACTTTCTAATTCTTCGACTTGACGAGACATAGAAACGCGCATGGCACGGTATGTACCATCAACTATGCCGTTGGTAGCGGTGTTAGACTTGCGCAGGCGAACAAACTCTTTAAAGCCTGAGCAAAAGATGCTGCCCATGCCTGTTAAGTTAGTTCTGGCAGAAAGCTCTTGATAAAGACGGTTAAGGTCAGCGCCTGACCAGAACTTATCTTCAAACTGACGCATTTCGTTGCGTGCCGCCGACAACGCTTTGCTGCGTTGGAAGATAAACGTCCACGACGCTATCGACACGCTTAGCAACAAAAGCATAACTAGTTGAACAATAAAACTCGCTTGTAAAAACAAGCCAATAAAAGTGAGATCAGATGACACGCGAAATTTCCCCTAACAAAGTACGTGGTAATCTTTTTGGCTTCATAACGGCCAAATCGACGCAGGCAACCTTGATATCTCCCGATACCAATGTAACGCCTTGTTCATTTTTAATAATTTGTTGAAACGTCATACTAGCGCCTTTCAATTCTACAACGCGAGTTTCAATACTCAACAGTTGATTGAACCGTGCAGGCGCATAGTTATGCATTTCAACGTGTTTGACGACGAAAGCGATGGATTGTTCCATAAGCGTGTCTTGTTCAAAACCTAGCTCGCGAAGCCACTCTGTACGGGCTCGCTCCATAAACTTTAGGTAATTCGCATAATAGACGATACCGCCTGCGTCGGTATCTTCGTAATACACTCTTACCTGGTGTAAATGCATAACTATTCCTTCACCCAAAAATTTAATAATCCAAAGCGGAGTTAAAATAACTAATTAGCGCGACAAAATGCAGAACAAAAACACTCCACAAGCCCCACCAAAGCTAACATTTAATCAAAAGTAAACCAATATTAAACACCCAGTTAACACATTAGTTTTTCTAATTCAAAACAACAATTTTACTCAATTGTAGTTTTTTCTGCTCTCCCTATAATGCACAGCATCAGTCGTACAGAGCGTGATGGTGCTTAGCACGGTCATGCAAGAGTTATTCTCCTGTTAGACATGAGTTCCCTGGATTTATTTCCTTCAACACTTGTTGTTTTAGCCCGCTCAATGAGCGGGCTTTTTTTTGCCTGTAATTTAGCATCGGTACAAACCAAAATATTGGCGGCCCATGCTTAACTTGCGCTATGCAATAATTCGCCATCCAATCTCAATGCTCTGAACTTACAGCTTCCCCCATACGAACATTTACTTGTAGCGTTTGAAACGGCTTCTGTATTTTCTGTGTTGCCAAAAAAAGCCCAGCAATTCTGCTAGGCCTTTAAAACGAATCTGTACCTTCTTACAAAGGGGCGGTAAATTATTCAGACGGAGCGAAGCCAAAATGAAGATAAGCGCGCTGCGACACAATACGGCCTCGAGGCGTGCGCTGTAAAAAGCCCTGCTGAATAAGGAAGGGTTCAATAACGTCTTCTATGGTTTCTTTTTCTTCACCAATGGCTGCTGCCAAATTGTCTAAGCCTACTGGCCCACCATCAAACTTTTCGATAATAGCAGTAAGCAATTTACGATCCATGTAATCGAAACCTTCTTTATCAACGTCAAGCATGTCCAGTGCCTTCGCTGCCGTATCGGCCCCCACCGTGCCGTCTGCTTTAATTTCTGCGTAGTCTCGAACACGGCGTAACAAACGATTAGCAATACGCGGTGTGCCACGCGAACGACGAGCCACTTCTTGCGCACCTTCATCGTTCATGTCTAAATTCAGATAGCTCGCGCTCCTTGCCACAATGCTGGTGAGATCTTTTACGTTGTAAAACTCAAGGCGTTGAACAATACCGAAACGATCGCGTAATGGAGACGTTAGCGAGCCTGCGCGCGTGGTTGCGCCCACAAGAGTAAACGGAGGGAGATCCAGTTTAATAGAACGGGCTGCAGGCCCCTCGCCTTTCATAATATCAAGCTGGTAGTCTTCCATGGCAGGATAGAGAATTTCTTCTACTACTGGGCTTAGGCGATGTATTTCATCGATGAACAATACATCGTTGCGCTCAAGGTTGGTAAGAAGTGCAGCCAAGTCCCCAGCTTTCTCAAGCACGGGGCCTGACGTGGTTTTAATATTCACGCCCATTTCGTTCGCCACGATATTTGCAAGCGTGGTTTTACCGAGCCCTGGCGGACCAAATATAAGTAGATGGTCTAGCGCATCGTCACGATTTCGCGCAGCTTGAATAAAAATTTCCATCTGCTCACATACGT